>NZ_JAGGRD010000075.1:0-19260 GCF_018613005.1 Paenibacillus sp. ISL-20 | reverse complement strand
GCAACTCATCCGGCTACCTCTGCCTCAAATCCAGTTCGTGTACCTTGGCCCGTGCTTTTGCCTCCGGCTTCCTTCAGATTCCACCTCGCGGTGGACACCCTTGCCCTTGGCTAACGGTAGGCGCTCGCCAGCCCCCGTTCGGGACTTTCACCCTAGAGATGACGCCCATGCTGGGCGTACGAAAACAAAAAGAGCACCGAAACGGTGCCTTTTTTCATATTGATCTTAACCATGAACAATTCCTAGCCCTTCCTTGATGAAGATTTCGTCCAAAGCCTCGTAGATCGGCTCTCGTCCATTGTTTATTTCTCTTCTGCTTTTTCAAAATAAACGATTTCACATAATCGAATGTGATGCTTTTTTCCATGGACTACAAGAGCTACGTGATCAATGAAAACATCATCCAGAGTACCTACTAATTTGCCGACAGTAGTCGTGATGGCAATCATTAGCCCTATGTGCTGGATCAAATGCTCAGTGAATTTGGGTTCCACAGTTGTCGTATACATAACATTTTTTGGTAACACCGGAGTTTCCTTGCGCTGTACGTCTTCATTCCGATAATATTGCGGAGCTGGGAATGGGGCATATGGTCGCGGATAGCCATAGTACATAAATCTATTCATGAGTTGCATACTCCTTTGTCATAATTTGAAAAACACATCTATATAACATATGACAAATACCTATGTGGTGCTCCAAAGAAGTGTTGTGCAAAATAAGAAAGCCGTAGATGGGATATCCTTTCCCCTCATAAAGTTCGGATGATAGGGGCGTAAATTCTTCAATCTCCTCGAGTATTTCCACCTAGATTAGGCTAATATCACAGGAGATTTTCGGGCTATCGACATATATTATTATTGCCTAGATCGAACACCAAATCTAAAAAGGAGTGTGTTATTTTGTCCGAAACGGTTTATTTACAAAATAGGTCTTACGATCCTGAACAAATGGCTGGTTATCATTTTGTGAAAGCTGAACATTTTGAGCGAATGAAGATGGCTTGCGCGGGCAATCCTCCGTTCTTTTATAAATATGCCGAGCAGGAATATTACCATAAAGCACTTGCGCATCGTTATAAAGGTATGGGTGGCTGGATGTAATAATGCGAGTTGACCAAATTTTCAATGAGTCCGTTCATTTAACCGATTCACGCGAGGACTTTT
The DNA here is from genome assembly GCF_018613005.1 of Paenibacillus sp. ISL-20. Classification (NCBI taxonomy): domain Bacteria; kingdom Bacillati; phylum Bacillota; class Bacilli; order Caryophanales; family Paenibacillaceae; genus Paenibacillus; species Paenibacillus sp. ISL-20. Next base: position 18,094 of record NZ_JAGGRD010000075.1, on the reverse strand, counting down.
TTACAATTAACAAATTTATCCAACCCAATGTACTGTCGGGTTCTTTATTTATAGCGGAACCTTTGTTTTCACAAGCATATGGTCTAGTTTTCCTTCGCAGACATTCTCAAATTTACCCGATTCCGGTTGGCGTTTCCGGAGGTGAAACAGCATCTTGATATACGGTCGGCTTTACGGCTATTTTACTTCACACAGTTTCGGACTACATTTTAACCATAAGAAATGCGAAAACCCGCTCTATAGGCGGGTTTTATGTATGGAGGCGAGGGGAGTCGAATCCCTGCATCGAAAGCGAAACCCCGACACCCCGTAACGTCAGCCTGAATGTCTTCTTCAGTTAATCCTGGGAGAAAATGTGGATGTTTCACACTCTTATGGTTCTCATTAACTATTGCAGTGTACAAAAGCCTGTTATAAAATGTCTTTAAATTACTTTTAATTCCATAATTATCCTAAAATGTGATCCGCTTATATTTTACCACCTACGTCAGAAATCCCCTCTTATTCACCAACACAATCATTTATTACACCAACCATTAAGTTATTTATGTTCACTTATTGAGCATACATATTGACCTGGAAGGAGGTGAAAAAATACGTCGTTATGCAATCAAGGTACGAATGATCGTTTGGTTCTTCGTGCATAGTTTATCTAAAAGAGGAGGTTTTTTTATTGATGTTAACCCTACGTTTTCCCAATTCCGGACTCATTAAGAAGGTCTTGGCTGGCGGTCTATTAATGACGCTCGCTGTTATGGCACTATTCTTATTCGAGTCCAAAGCATCCGCTCACGGATATGTAAGTAATCCTTCCAGCCGTGCGGATTTATGTGCCAGAGGAGTCAATACGAATTGTGGACTTATTATTTATGAACCGTATAGCTTAGAAGCAGCAAAAGGATTCCCGGCAGCAGGTCCAGCCGATGGTAAAATTGCAAGTGCTAACGGCTTGTTCGCTCCACTTGATCAGCAATCCGCAACTCGTTGGACAAAAGTAAACATTTCACCTGGACAAACGACTTTTGACTGGAAGTTAAAAGTGCCGCATGCAACAGCTAGCTGGAAATACTACATTACCAAGCAGGATTGGGACCCGAATGCACCATTAACTCGTGCATCCTTCGACTTAACCCCTTTCTGTAATGTACCGTATAAGGGCATGCCGTCCAATACTTACTCCGACACTTGTAACGTACCGAGCAGAACGGGATATCAAGTCATCCTCGCTGTTTGGGAAATTGCGGACACGGGAAATGCATTCTATAACGTTATCGATGTGAACTTCACCGGCGGTGGAAATCCAGATACAACAGCGCCAACTGCTCCGACAGGAGTAACAGCTTCCAATGTCGCAACCACGAGTGCAACAATTTCTTGGAATGCTGCTACAGATAATGTTGGCGTTACGAATTATCGGATTTTTAACGGTTCAACCCAAATCGGTTCCACAAGTGCATTGAATTACAATGTAACAGGCTTAGTACCAAATACAACCTATAACATTACCATTAAAGCCGTAGATGCCGCTGGTAACGTATCACCGGCCAGCAATACTGCAACCTTCACCACACTAGCTGTAGTAGGTCCTGATACGGAGGCTCCTTCAGCTCCTACAAGCTTACATGTGATGGGTACAACTACATCAACTACAGTGCCTTTAATGTGGAATGCTTCAACGGACAATGTGGGTGTAACAGGCTATCAAGTTTTCCAAGGCTCGACATTAGTCGCTACGGTTTCGGGTTCAACGCTTGAATACAAGGTTACGGGTCTGTCGCCAAATACGGCTTACTCCTTTACGGTAAAAGCTGTTGATGCCGCTGGTAATGTATCCGCTGCTAGCAATATGGTCAATGTAACGACACCTAGCGCACCTGCCACATACCCAGCCTGGGATGCATCCACTGTTTATGTTGGTGGAAGCAAAGTAACCCATAACGGTGTAAACTATGAAGCAAAATGGTGGACGCTAGGTGAAACTCCAGGAAGTGCAGACGTTTGGAAAGTCATTCCTTAATCTTCTGACTTTCATAGAAAATGACTACAGAATTTTTCTGTAGTCATTTTTCTTATCTTATATTTATCCCATTCAACAGCTTATAGTGTTTCCAGTTGGTATAGAGCGTTCAGCATCAGGATTCTTCTTTATCTTCGTTGTGCGGGAAATGATGACTCCTAGGAATTGCGTTTTCTCCTGAAAGCTGTGCAGCTTCTTTTTTTGATGATACCGCGTTGCTTTGATCGACTTCAAAAATATCGAGCAGGAACATAAAGATCGGAATCCCGATAATAAGCCCCCAGATCCCCATGAAGTGCTGGGAGAAAATAAGAACAATAAAGGTGTAGAACATCGGCAGCTTCGTTTTGTGAGCATACAGCTTCGGATTTAAGAAGTATGTCTCAATTGCATGGATGAGCAAAATCATGACAATCGCCCAAATGACGGTTGAGATACCGCCAATCTGGTAACCGATAATACTGATCGGAATGAAGGAAATAACAACACCGACTACCGGGATAAGGCTTAGTAAAAATACCATAATCGTTAGAGCGAACAAGTAAGGGTAGCCCAAAATCGACAACCCGATAGTCGTTAGAATCGTGTTGAACAAGGCGATCATCAGTTGAACCTCGATCACTTTACCGAAGGAAGAGGTGAATTTTTTGCCAAAATATTTAAACTCATTGTAAGCCCAGCTTATTTTGCTTTTGCTCAACTTATCTGTAAAGTCATTGACTGTTTTCTTCTGGATTAAGTAGAAGTAGCTCAATACAATAACAAAAATGATAACCTCGGCCCATTTGCCTATCTTCAGAATATAATTTAATGCCTGGCTTCCGTATTGCTCTAATTCCAGCTTACCCAGCGCGGAGGAGACAAGCTCAGCAATTTCATCCGACTGAGGGGTATTCACGAATCTGATAATGGAAAAATACAAATCGGAAATTTGACTAATGAGCTTCGGAACATAATTGACAATTCCGTATACAAGCCCAAATATTAAAGCCGCATACAATATCGTATTAACGACAATAGACGATATAGGAAACAGCTTAGATATTTTCTTCGTAATAAAGTGCTCTAGGCGTCCCATGACGAAGGTAACAAGAAACAGCAATAACAGCAAATTGAGCATACCTCTTAAGCTATACAGCAATAAAACGACAAGTAAGAGGAACAGAATTCTTCTTACTATATGGTTAGCAAAAAACTCCCGCAAAAAATTCATTCGCTTCCCTCATTTAATTATATTTTAGTTATCTAAAGATTTACGGATGAACCTGGAGAGTCACAATACGAAAGACTTGACTTCCGACCGCTGTTGACAGCATGACATTACTTCAGTTCAATTATATATGAAAATTGTTACATTCGCATAGACAAAAGCCCGGCCTCACACGGTCGGGCTTTTCATGGTATCTTTTAAACCTGTCAGACGATATTTCGTTAAGCTCTTCAGTTGTCCAAATAAATCACGCTTCAAGTAGTGGAGTTTAAAAAAAGAGAGCTTCTAAAGCTCTCTTTGGGCTGGCTGCATCATCCCTTGAGTGGGGTGATCCTCTGGGTACTCGTAATATTGCGACTGAACGGGCGCATGTATGTGTGCTTCCATTGGCGGCACTGACGGCTGCTGATAGGGCGCATCCACATACATGATTCTACGAAGAATTTGCATGAGCCCATTCACGACGCGCAGCGCGACCCAGAAAAGGATAAGGCCAATGCCTACGTACAGCAAATATTGCTGATTATAAGTCCAATCTATATGAAAATAACTAAACACGCTATTCTCTAAAATATCAAGCTGCATTTCATTCATCAAAATGATATGGACGACTGGAAGAGCAATTAATCCGAGTCCTAGTGAAATCGCCGTTACCATAATAACAAAGAATACAATGCCTGTTACAAATCTTAATAATACAAGCAGCAGATTTCGAATGAATAACCCACCCTCAAAGTCTCTCACCATTCGCTTCAACCAGTTCTCCCCAACTTCAGATTGTCGATTGTAGGTATGCGATACAGAAGGAGTAGGTAATCCTAAAATTTGTCTAATCATGCTTTGTTCAAAATTCACAATCCCATTCAACAACTTAGCTATTCCAAAAAACAGCGGTATTCCGATAAATATTGGAGTCAAACCGATGGATAGTGTAAGTCCCGTTATCGCTACTGTAAAATAAATAATCCCTAACGGGAGAGATAGTAAGAAATAGAGAATCGTTGCATAGGTTTTTGGATTAAAAAGCACCCAATTCACCTTGCCTGCCCGCGACGTTACAGCCGCTTCTGTTGCCTTCATATTCAAACACCCCTTATGGCTTCTTAAGTCACGCTCCGAGTAATAAATCCATTATATCCGCTTTATTGGGCTGACATAACCGTCTTAGGGGGTATCTGAACCTAGACTTTAGACTAGGGACTGGGCCGGCTCAGATTTAGGTGCCCTCTACCTTAACTTCTATATATTGCGCATTTAAATGCTCAACCACTTCTAGCATATTCTGAAAAATAATATCAATCTTTTTCCATGATGCCTCTAAGTTGATCAGCAAGTGCCACCGCGGCGGAATAGCCGGAGCTCCAGGCCCATTGCAGGTTATAGCCACCGCAATCCCCATCCACATCCATCACCTCGCCGGCCAAATAGAGCCCAGGCACAAGCTTCGATTCTAGCGTTCCTTCTCTTAACTCTGTCGTATCGATGCCGCCGGCTGTCGTTTGGGCATTCGGGAAACCATTGGTATCGGTCACGATGAAATCCCAATGCTTCATGAGGCGACACAAGGCTTTCCTGGTTTTCCACGATAGATCCTGACACAGCGGGTTCTGGTCCTGATTGATTCCCGCCTCTTTCAAGAGGATGGGGATCAGCTTCTTGTTTAAAATCCCGATTAGGGAAGCAGCCACCGTCCGGTGTCCGAACATTCCCCAATGCGTATCCAGAAAATCGACGACCTCTTCCTCTGTTCGGTCTGGCATCAAGTCAAGCGATAAGGTCACCGTTTCTCCTCTTGCGAGTTGATATGCAGCCTTTCGGCTTAACTGGAGAATCGGCGGGCCAGAAGCGCCATATTTCGTAAACAGAACCTCCCCATACTCACTGCGGATGACTTCACCATTTACAATGATATTCCCCCATCCCTCGAATTTAACTCCGGAAAGTTCATTCAGATATGGGCTATCCAGCTTCAATTGAACAATCCCGGGTACAGGATCGATCAGGGTATGTCCCAGTCGTTGGGCAAGTGTGTAACCGGAGCCATCCGTTCCTGTCTTTGGAGCGGTAAGGCCGCCCGTACAGAGGAAGAGATAATCGCTGGTATATGTGACCTTTTCCTCTGTTTCCGTCTGGCACACAATCGTGAATCGCGGATGTTCCTTCGACACGGTAACGTCCAATACTTTGGTTTTGAAGTATATCGGAACATTCCGATCCTCCAGTGCAATCCGGAAAACTTCTAACACCGATGCAGCCTGCAGCGACATCGGATACATTCGGCCATTCTCAATAGCGATCAGCGGAAGGCCGAGTGTGTTAAAGAAATCGACAGTTTGCCGAACGCCGAATTGCTGCAGCACAGGTAGCGGAAATTCCGCTTGATTACTGTGATATTTACTGGATAAATTGACCGCTTCGTCCGTACCCGTCGCCGTGGATTTGTTCGTAATGTTACAACGCCCATTACCGGTCGTTAGTACCTTCTTTCCGACCCGGTCGTTGCTTTCAATGATCGCAGTATCGATCCCTCGGTCTCGCGCAGTAACGGCGGCCATAAGACCTGAAGCGCCTGCACCGATAATGAACAGCTTGTGGTGCATAGTAGATTTCGACTTATACATAGGTGTTGAATTCATTCCTTTTTCTAATAGCTTCATCTAAAAATGCGTTTCCCTAACGCCATCGCGGCCGCATAACCGGAGCTCCAGGCCCATTGCAGGTTGTAACCCCCAAAGTCCCCGTCGACATCCATCACCTCGCCGGCCAAATAGAGCCCAGGCACGAGCTTGGATTCCAGCGTATCTGCGATGAGCTCTTTCGTAGCGACGCCGCCGGCTGTCGCTTGTGCGTACTCAAAGCTTTGGGTTTCGGTTACTTTAAACTCCCAACACTTCAATAACTTATAAAAGATCTTTTTGGTTTTCAACGAAAGATCTTGGCAAAGCAGGTTCGGCTCTTGATCAATTTTCGCTTCCTTCAGCAGGACGGAGACCAGTTTCTTGTGTAAAAAACCGACGAAGGACTCCGCGACCGTCCGATGCGCGAACGTTCCCCAGTTCGTCTCCAGAAATTCGATAACCTCTTCCTCCGTGCGGTTCGGCATCAAATCTACGGATAGGGTAACGGAGTCCCCTTTCGCGAGATGTATGGCAGCCTTCCGCCCGAGCTGCAGGATCGGAGGGCCGGAGAAACCGTAGTCGGTGAAATGAATTTCGCCGACTTCGCTGCGAACGATTTTACCATTTACAAGGAGGTGGGCTCGTCCCTGGAGCTTGATGCCCGATAGCGCCTTCTGATAGGGATACTTCACCTTCAATTGCACGATGGCCGGAACAGGCTCTACCAAGGAGTGCCCCATTCGCTGGGCAAGTGTATACCCAGACCCGTCCGTCCCCGCATTCTGGCCGGTAAGACTGCCCGTACAAAGAAACAGGTATTCGCTGGTATAAACAACCTGCTCCTCTGTTTCAGTTCGGCATGTAATCTTAAATCGTGGATGATCTGCCGATACGGTGACATCCAACACTTTGTTGTTAAGGTATACCGGAATGTTCCGCTCCTCTAGAGCAAGCTCGAAAATATCCACCACAGATGCAGCCTGTAGCGACATCGGGTACATTAAGCCCTCTTTCAATTTTGTAAGCGGCAGCCCGAGCACGTGAAAGAAATCAATGGTCTGACGGATGCCGAATTGCTGCAGCACAGGCAACGGAAATTTAGCCTGACTGCTGTGATACTTGCGCGATAAGACCACCGCTTCGTCGTCCGTACCCGTCGTAGTGGAATCGTTCGTAATATTGCAACGACCGTCGCCTGTCATTGAGATTTTTTTCCCAATTCGGTCGTTACCCTCCAGAATGGCGGTATCAATACCCAAATCCCGCGCAGTAACGGCGGCCATGAGTCCTGATGCGCCTGCGCCGATAATAATCAACTTGTGGTGCAAATAATCGTGCATGGTTGGTCAATGCACCCCTTGCCAATAGATTTATGTATAGAAATGTGATTTCTCTGAATGAAACTGCGCTATATCTAATTATAGCACAGGAGTATGCACCGCATAATCCCGGTAGAGTTTCTTAGTCGGCCGATACCATCCTTTTCACAACGCAAATAAAAGAACTGCTTTTACAACACTGGTTATATTCCTGCGATATAGTGGTCTGAGCTTCAAGATGGATACCGAGAAAGCCGAGGATTTCAAGGTAATATGGTTTATCATCGATTTGATCGTCAACAAGCGGCTACGATCATTGAAGATCATTGCATCATGATTTCAAAATAATAAAATGCAAAAACACCATCCTCATGCGGATGGTGTTTACGAACCGTGGCTGTGCAAAACCAACAATTCGCCGGAATGTGATGCTGAAATCGTTTGAGGAAGTTGAGTAGTCAACCTGTCTGCTTGTCTGCTCCTAAATAACATAGCCAAGACTTAACCATTGTTTCCCGCTAGCAGAATGGCAATGTAAAAAGGCTGCATGATCATCGAATAATCTTTTTCTCTGTCGCATCCTTGATCCACTTCGGAAATTCATTCAGGAGTTGGTCATACAGCACTTCATCGGATACCGCCGAAATATCTTTCAAATGAATGAAATTTGCATTATCGACAATCCGCCCTTCCATCGTATCCAGTTGTTTTAGTACTTCAAAATCAGAATCTCCTATCCCTACGAACTGCCAAAATATTGGAAGAGTCGCAGAGTCTACGATCACTTTTTTAGTCGGCTTCACTACGCCTCCATCATTGATAAAGATAATGAATACAGGCAGGCTTGATTCCTCTTCGATGGTATATTTCTTAATAACATCCTCCATAACTCGAGGCTCATTATTGCGGCCATACTTATGGATATTCGAATTATTTAAAATTTGAGTATTTACATAGGAAATGAAGTCTCGCTCCGTCACAGTGGGTAATCGACTGAATTCATGATCATAAACCCACACATCCAAAGCAGCATTGTCATCAAATTTGCTAGCTACGGCCAATATACGCTCAACAACTTCTTGGACCGTCCCATTCTTATACAAGGTCCGCATAGATCCTGTAACATCTAGCACGATGCCTACTCTAGCCGATAGATGGGTCATTTTCTTCTTTTCCAACGTGTACGCCACAATGTTCTTACGCAAATCTATTTTGGACAATACGATCTCTTCTGCGACTGCTACAGCTTCGACAATCTCTTCCGACTGCTCGACCACAAGCCCATAATTCGTGCAAAGCGCAGCCAACCCCCCATAGAATCCACTGCCAATGGCATTAAACTTCCATTCCTCGTTATATCGGTACAACTCACCCACGACAATCGCTGTTTCCTTTGACAGATCATTCCCATATTCAAAACGAAATAATTCTTCTCCCGTAATCGTATCTACAAGCCGTAAATAAAAGTCTGACGCATCACTTATCGTAAGCCCATGCTCGTCCCCAGCATGAATAGTCACAGAAAGGGCTACTTTTGCAACGCTTTTCGGCAGTTTCGATAGATGCAGCTCAATAGTCTCTTGGTCCCCTTGAGTAGTTGCACTATGTGAAACTGCACCATAAAGATCAAAGGGATTCCCGTAAAAAATAAAATCCTCATCCCGCTCGCATCGATTCTTCTCCGATAAAAGAAAACATGCTGCATCGATGCTCATCGTCGCTTCCTTCTTCGTCCAACCCAATTGAAAACTAAGGGCAGTTAACTTTCTACCTTTTGTAATTTCTATCTTTTGCCCTTTGAGTAGATCCATAGGATTATCTCCCCTTTTTAATAATATATTCCAATTGTACATCAAAAGTAGAAGGAATACTTCATTAGTATGATTCATTGGAATAGTCATATAAAAAAAGAAGAGGCTGTCATACTAGTCTCTACGAAATTTGCTGGCTGGTTGTCACTGACCAGAAGTTCCAGAGGTTAGAGATTAGAAAGTTCATCGTCAGTTATAAAAAATGAGTGTCTATAAGAGTATGTGACATTATCTTAAAGCTGCATGTCCAGGAAATGCAAAAAAGCGACCGATCGCGGTCACTTTTTTTATGGTATGTATGGAGGCGAACCGTGGTTGTGTAAAACCACAAATCGCCAGAGTGTATTGATTAGGTTACGGTACGCTAAGTAGCGGATCATAAAAAAGAGAGCTTCTAAAGCTCTCTATGGGCTGGCTGCATCATCTCTTGAGAGGGGTGATCCGCTTACCTCCATTACCTCGGAGTTCTCCTTAATCCAACCATCCCTTGCTACGTGCGATATCTATCGCCTCAATCCGTGTATTCGCCCCGAGCTTCCCAATCGCTTCTGACATATAGTTCCGTACCGTTCCATAGGATAGAAACAGCTGTGCTCCAATATCTTGAAGAACTAAGCCTTGGGCAGCCAACTTCATGACTTCGCGCTCCCTGGGTGATAATGGACATGGATCATCCCATACCGCGAGCGACAATTCTGAATTGATGACACGTTTCCCATCATAGACCCGACGAATCGCATCAGCCAGTTCCTCGCTGCCCGTATCTTTAAGAAGATATCCATAAACTCCTGCCTGCATAGCCCGCTGGAAATATCCAGGACGCGCGAATGTCGTCAAGATGATGACACGACAAGCTGACTTATTTTTTTGAACCAATTCCGCAATATCTAACCCCGTTTTTAGTGGCATCTCAATATCCAGAACAGCTACATCTGGTTCATATTGCTGAATCATGGACATCACTTCTTCCCCATTTTCAGCTTGACCGACTACTTCAATATCATCTTCTAACGAGAGTAAAGTTGCCAGTGCTCCCCTTAATAACTTTTGATCTTCTGCCAAAACAATACGAATCATCTAAGCACTACCTACCTTTTCATTTCGTATTACCCTAGGTATATGTAAGGTGACTTCCGTCCCCTTGCCTGAGGATGAGGACAGCGACATACGCCCGTCGATCATAACCAACCGTTGCCGTAATCCGGCGAGGCCATTACTGCTAGTATAGAATTGATCCATATCTGCCCCAATACCGTCATCACGTACAGATACACGAACTTCCCCTTCTTGAATGTCGAGAAGAACGTTGCAACTTGTTGCTCGGCTATGTCGAACCACATTTGTAATCGTCTCGCGAAAACACATCGCCAAAATCGTCTCCTGCAAGGGTGTTAACGGAAGCGGATTGTTCACTAATGCGTCTTCCGTCCCTACATGAGAAGGTCTGGGATCTGAAATCGATTGATATTGAAATAAAAGCGGTATGCCCGCTGCTGAACATAACGATACAGCATGCTTATATTCGTCAGCGAGGTATGTAACTTTCATCTCCGTAACCAATTCACGCATTTGTTTCAGGGCTGCGCGTGCCGTTTCTCGTATTTCACGAGCCTCTTCTATCGCTCTCTCGGGATGACGATTGACCAATTTCTCAACGACCTCCCCTTTTAGTGCGATTAATGACAGCGTATGTCCCAACGTATCATGTAATTCACGTGCGATCCGCTGGCGCTCCTCCTGCTGTGCCATTCGTTCAGCCGTTTCTGCCCGCAACCGCGCGGACTTCTGTTGAAATCGAGTCGATGTTCGTATAATATACGGCAGAATACAGATGCCAAACATAGGCACCAGCCCTATCCATACTAGGCTGCCCATCCTCTCCAAGTAAGGAACAGCGATAAATCCCATAGCTACAGTGAAAACGATCGTTATAGAGAGTAATATCGGCAGCTTTTGTTTGCTCAGCGGAGCAGCTATCATAAAACCTATAAACGTATACATAGGGTGAAATACAGCTGCTAAAATTAGAAGTATACCCACCTGAACGATCAAGATTGGCGTGGCCCACTTTGCATAAAAGTAGGATTGTCGAAACGATAGAACGAATATGCCTAACAGAACAAAGCCAAGCCACTGTAAACTTGATGGCTCATAGAGTAAAAAGTACATGGGTATCATTAAATTTGTTAACAAAAAATAAGGAGCGACTCCTTCCGATTTTGGAAAGAGACGCCACTTTTCTCTATTCAATTAGACCGCATCCCGTCGATTATATATATAGATTGATAGTAGCATAAAGAGGAGACCGCATCCTGTCAAAATTATGAAATCAATACTTGCTGGATTTTTTCCAGCAATCATATTCCATGCCCCATTAGCGTAACGGTGAGATGGAAGCCATTCTCCGACCGAGCCCATCCAACTTGGCAAAGTACTAAGCGGCATCCAAAGCCCCCCCACAATGGCAAGCCCCATCTGTAATACATTTCCGATGGCAACGGAGGTGTTTGCATTTTTAAGCGTTCCTAACAAGGCACCAAGCGCCAGAAAAGATATGCTCCCAATCCATAACCATAATCCGCATAAAATCCATTGCCCGGCTGTCAATTGTATATCATGAACAAGGCCAGCAGATAAAAATATAACAACAATGACGATCAAGTGAACAGCCATTTGCGATACAATTTTGCTGCCAATCCAGACTGCAGGAGATAGTGGAGTTAGCTTCAACAAGCGTACCCACCCGTCTTGATGCTCGAACGATAGACGGATACCGAATTGAGATACGGCTGTACCAATCAAACTAAATGCAGTCATCGACATCAATGAAAAGACACCCCAAGTTGTCGATTGAATCGATTTATCTACCCCATTCATACTCGCAAATAAAAAGTAGAAAGCAAGCGGCATCGCAATGGAGAAGAGTAAGAAAAATGGACTGCGGATAATTCGTATACTTTCTGCTTTGGTTTGGGCAACAAACATATGTAACATGGCTATTTTCCTCCTAAAAATGTTTATTATCGTATAATTGTTTGTTTATTTGAGCCTGTAAGACTTCGGAATGTATCTTCTAAGCTGGCTGATTGTATATCAATATCTGAAATTCCCCATTCAGACTGCATCAGTGTAAATAACAATACATCGGTCTCTTGAGCATACAGACGAATTCGCTCGCCGTTGCATTCTGCCTTTTCTACACCAGGTAATGTGAGCCATTCCTGATGGGCTGGCGCGTTCGCCGCTCGAAATGAAACGGTTCTAAGCGCTGTTTGAGCCTTTAAACCTTCTGGAGTCCCTTCCGCAACCACCTGTCCACTGGCGATTACTGCGATGTGATCTGCGACAGCATCAGCTTCATCTAAATGATGTGTAGTTAAGAGTACAGTACGTCCGTCATTTGCCAGCGCTTGGATGGTGTCCCAAAAGCGGCCACGAGCCTCGATATCCATTCCGACTGTTGGTTCATCCAGCAGGAGAAGCTCTGGATTTCCCGCCAAACTTTGGGCGAAAGCTAATCTACGACGTTGTCCTCCAGACAGCGAGGATGCGCGTCGTTTCTGATCCGCGTGGAGACCCGAAATGTCTAACAATCGCTCTAGCGACATCGGATTACGATAATAACTGCGGAACAATTGAAGCACTTCTTTCACCGTAAGTCCATCTGCTGCTTTAACATCCTGCAAAAGCGCTCCAACGCGTTGCCGTAATTCTTTTGTTCCAGACGGCATCCCCAAGACCCTGACTTCTCCTGATGTTGGCTTGATCATTCCGAGTATCATGGAAATGGTTGTTGTCTTGCCTGCACCATTCGGTCCGAGCAATGCTGTTATTTGACCTTTCTCAAATGATAGATTCATATGATCAACGGCACAGTAGTCACCGAATTTCTTCACTAGATTTATACATTCAATCGCCTTTGTCATTTTGTCCTAACCTCCGCTAATTTCTTCTTTCATTACTTGATGTCCTCATTATATTGAAAAAGCGCGAGATTCAATTAGTGTGGGTTGTCACAAGCCGGATATGACAAATGTCAGAAAAAAAGAAAGTAAAAAAAGAAGGACCTCTAGGCCCTTCTTCAGCATAACGTGCATTTGACACTCTTTGAGTGAGGTGTCTTGCTTTGCAAACTTATAGCTAAGGATTCTCCTACATTTTTAATCGACACAGCAAAAAACCACAACCTCTGAAGTGACCCCATGAATGATTCAACGGACAATGCGGGTGTACAGGCTATCAGATGTTCGGAAGGCGCGGCATTAGTAGCTACAGTTTCTGGTTCAACGCCATTTGGGAAGATGGATAAGGACATAAATGAACTAGGCACTCTGCATGATGGATGTAGAGTGCCTAGTTTTATAGTAATTTCATTCTGTTACAGTCGTCTTTGAGGAATCAGTTTTTAACGCTTCCAGTCTTTCGGCTTGCTCAAACGCTCTATGTAAAAACTCTTGTGCCGATAAATCCTCATAATCCCAATTCATGGCCTCGATTGCAATCGGGCCTGAATAGTTCGTTTCCGCAATTTTTTTCATGGTTGTAGACCAATCAATCGTGCCATCAAGGGGTAACCCGTGCTGGGCATAACTTCCGTTATTATCATGTAAGTGTAGTGCCATCAGCCGAGACCCGTACATGGATAATAAATCTTTCTCCGGGTAATGGCGGTAGTGATGTCCGCTGTCATAACAGAATCCGATACGCAGGGAATCCACTTGCTCCAGCACATATGCCAAATTGGAAAAGTTCCATAAATTCTCCATTGCAACATTGACACCAAGCTGTTCAGCTTTGTCAGCGATTCTCTTGATTCTATCCAGTCCCAATTCGTTATATGGATTGTCTTCGCCCGGCAAGTGCACGACCATTGTCGGAATCTCAAATTCAGCACAATCTGCAACACATTGTAGATAGCATTCAGCTGCCGCTTCACCATCCAGATTGTCAAGCCAGAGGTTGTTTTCGTTTTGGATTGGTGTGTGGATATTTTCTATAAATAGACCCGCTTCTCGTGCGATTTGCGGCCCGTTGCGATAATCGTTTCGGCCAAAGCAGTCACGACCAAAGCCATCACTCCACCATATTAAAACGCCATCAAATCCAGCTTCTTTTATTAACTGATAACGCTCTTGATTGGGCAATTCACAGCCAAACCAGTCATAAATGGTAATCATAAACCTCTTCCCTTCTTGTTTTCCTAAAACTAGACTGCTACAAAAGCGACACCAATAATATAATACATGCTATAGCGAAAATTCCGTAACACCCTTCTTATAGGCATATTTCAGAGTATATGTTTCTTCATTCCCATAGGACATTGTAGCGATTTTTATTCGAATATAATCAAGTCGACCCTCTCTTAACACTCTTTTCACCAAGGCAATACTTCGTTCTTCTTCCGTAACAACACAAAATATATTAAGCGCATATTTCTTCGGGTCGGAAATGCATTTCCCCATGTCAAACCCATCTACATAGCCTAAACCAGCATCTGCTAGAGATATTTCTAAATATTCCATTACTTTTTCTCTTAACCAGTGATCACGTTGGCTGCCTTTTGCACTTTTCAGAGGATACTGTACCACTAACCAGAATTGTTCACTCATTCCAGATCACCAGCCAATCTACAGTTCATATTTAACCTGATCGCGTGAGCGAAGATCCGTCGACCCAGGATAATCTCATATAAATAATGTCCACTAGAAAATTTCTCCGTAAGTCTCCTAATTCCTTCTTGCTTTGAGTATCAGTCCTGCCTCCTCTTTCCAAGTCATTCCCAAATAATACGTTACCGCTGATCACTAAATTTCCTCAAACTGAATCCTTAATGTTTACGCAATAAGCTTCTATGTATTTCCTTTTATTGTTCCAGGATTTGTGTTTTATTAAATATAGAATGAAGCTATCCTAATTTCACGTTTACTACCTAACTGAAGGAGATCTCTACATGAAACAGCCATTAAATATCATCCCAGAACAATGGAAAAGAACGGGGATTGTCACGATTGGCGGTCTACTTATAGGAGCAGGATTTGCCGACTGCCTGATTGCCATGAATTCAATCGATTTAAATCAAATCGCTAGAGGGTTAACGATCTTTAGTGCGGGTCTGACCATCTTAGTCGTAATGGATAACTCCAAAACACAAAAACAGACCGAGAAACTCCAAAAAGAAACGCAACTTCGAATGGAAAGAATAGAATATAAGCTGAACGCCCTCCATCAATCCCAACAAATAACGAATTCACAGTTTCTTGAGATCAAAGAGCTGATGCATCAATCCAATTCGGAGATCTAATACTCAATACTTTGTTTCAGATATAAATGTAAAAACCCGCTCAATGAGCGGGTTTTATGTATGGAGGCGAACCGTGGCTTGGCAAATTCACAATTCGCCGACGCATATTGCTGAGATTATTTCGGGTAATGACCCTAGGTACCATATGAATCGCATTCTATTCATTTTAGACTTTAAACTTCATAACAAGTGCTTCAGCTTAAAGAGAATTTTTGCTAATCAAAACTAAAGAGCTCTGCTTTGCAGTCATATCGTTCACTGCTTTAACTCCTGCAAGCGAATCTTCAGCTATAGTTGCAATTTCGGAAACAGATGCTGCAATTTCTTCAGAGCCTGCCGCCATTTGTTCGCTACAGCGGAAACCTCCTGAACTTTCCAGGTCACTTTCTGAGCGGATTTCAATATGTTCTTAAACTATCAATTGCTTCTTCCATCTTCTTTTGCCCCGTCAATACTTCACTCGTCACTTGCTCCATAGCATGTTCTGTTTCTCGAGAGTCTTTCTAAAACTGTTGCGGAGCAAAATAGAGGAAACAAATAAAAAAGCTGTTGATTGTTACCGGAAACAACCGCTACCTTTTTCCCCTGCATAACCGCCAGATTCGCAAGGATGTTTAAGATCGTCTGGGTTTTACCCGTGCCCGGAGGGCCTTCGATAATACTGATGGTGCTTTTTAAAACCTGCTCAAGCGCGGTCCTTTGACTCAAATTGTACCTGAACGGGAAAATCGGTTCGCTTGCAACCGAGATATCGGTCTTTATAGGTTTTTTCAGAAGATAATGACTCAAAGCACTATCAGGATCTACGTAATGTAGTTTTGCAAATTGCTTTGCCAAAAAAGCTTCTTTGTTCTCCTGTTCATCCTCACTCTTCGCATGTTTTGAAATCGCGCGCCAATAGTCCAGAATCTGACGCCCTTCAGCGTTCTGGGTGCTACTGCTTCTAACTTGAATACGTCCACTATCGTAGGTACGAATACTCCCGTTTTCAAAACAAACGCGGATCTTAGGTCCGAAATCTAGCACCCGTTTTACATTATAAAAAGGATAATCATCGTGAAAAACAGCCATATCCTCTGTTATGTCCTGAACGGTCGGCGTCAGTAACTGTATATCATTGAGTTGATAAGGATAAGCCTTGGAAGAACCTTTATATATAATCCTTACTATTGGAGGATCCATTTCATATGAGGATACATCCTCTGTCTTGTCATCACCTTTAACGATGATCATAAATCTCTCTTGGTCCATAGTAGCCTCTTTTGTATGTATAGTCGATGTTATATACCGATATTTCTATGAATTGGGTGAATATCCCTGCAGTGTGGAGGGAATTTAGAGCGAAGATGTCTTATGGGGAGCTGTATGCGTGTGAAATTTGTTTTTGTTATATCCGATGTAGGGGCTGATAGTCAATATTTTTCGGTATTAAAAAAAGACACAGTTCGTGTCTTTACGGCAGTTCTATGAGTGTTCTTACTGATCACATTACTCAGAGTACACCTCGATGATCATCGTCGCTCCCAGCCTAAAACCATCAGTAAAAGAAGCCGCCATTTCCAGCCCTTGTACTTGTCGATACAAATCTAATAACTCCTCAAGCTCATGAAAATCATCATCGGAAAGCCTCTTCTTCCAGGCATCCATGGACTCGGATATTTGCCGACTCAATTGGCGATACTGAGGGTCGGTGGAAACAGCCTTCTCTACAGGATTTATGTTCCCGTAATATAGGGATTCTAGGAAGCTTGGCATGGGATTCTCCTCTTCTCATTGTGTTAAGTTACTTATTAGATAATACTACCATATGCAATTTCAATATGTGGTACGGGTATACGTATAGTTGCAAGAGAAGAGTGTATTTCTTAATATTTGATTCTGTATGTTGTTACAGGAAAAACAACCAATCTTTAGACCGCGTTCTACCTCATTTTAACTTTCGAAAAAAGTATTCCTTATAGGTACAGGAACGATTGTCCGAAGGGAAAATAGGTAATGTCCGTGACCCTTTCTCATGTGTTTCGCGGCTAAGAATATTGTATTCAATTGTCAATTAGCTAACATTGCAGTAAGAAGCCACACCATTTGGTTCTACCTATTCATTGGAGTTAAGAACGTCCGTGATTATTGGTGATTGTCACAGGCATCCTATGCTTTAATGGCCTGCACTTCAAGATGGATGCAAGAAAGCCGAAAATTCTACAGTGGATATGGTTAACCATCAATTCGCTCGTCAACAAACGGCTGTGATCATTGAAGCTCACTGCACCACGATTCCCAAATCATAAATCTAAACCTTTACTCAAGTGACCCTTTTTTCATTTGACGATGTCTGTATTTAGCTAGAAAGATACGCCAGCAAAGCTTCATAAGATTTGGAACAGAGTGTGCGTTTTCTTTGAGATAAGACAATGCAGAACGGTTTCCTCGTTTCGTATTGCATTCGCTGCATGAAGCGATCAGGTTTTGCGGAAGATCCGAGCCGCCTTTGCTTGAGGGGATAATATGGTCCACTGTCGTGGCGTGTCGTCCGCACCACAAACAAGTGTGATGATCTCGTTTCAGTGCAGCTTTTCGATAGTTCCGAAATAAGAACGGATTATAAAGCAATTGGATCGTCTGCTCATCAATCCAGACAGCTCGCGATCGCTCAACTTCCCGCCAAGCCCGATGGGGTAAACATGGTGTTAGTTGTTGACCATCCATATTGAGTACCGTTATCAATGGTTCCTCTCCATCATGACTATGATTCATCGATCTCACTCCATCTGTACGACATGTTCTAACCTATAGTATTAATAATCGAGTAGGAGGGGGC
>NZ_JAGGRD010000074.1:0-33389 GCF_018613005.1 Paenibacillus sp. ISL-20 | reverse complement strand
AGACGAGTCAATATCCACCGGATGGAGACTATTGACCGCCTTTGCATCCGTCTGTAAATCAAAAGTTCAGTTTATATAGTCGGAATTTTATGTATCGTTATGGATGGCCTCTGGATCGTGGATAACTATGATTCATATTCTACTTACCCGAGAGAAGCATTTATCTATATAATTTGTGGAATATGTTTAACGTTTTGTGCTTATTTGATCATCCAGTGTAAAAGAAAGCGTGCAGCTCAGATAGAGAATAAAATGATGAATCGCCCAAGGTCACGAAGAGATAATCGAGTATTCATCAATAACATATGGGGGAAATTAGAGGTAATTGGAAGTCATGTTTCTCCTTGTTATGTTAGTAATCATTTTCATCTTTGATTCCGGAATGGCAGTACGTCTTCTTCAGCTACTTATATTCTTGGGAATGATCGGATTATCGTTTCTCTATATCATGCAGGATGAGGGCGGGGATAAAGATGATGAGGATTTCCAACGTAGAAGCCATAAACTTCGGAAATTCCTGCGTCTAATCGATTATAGAGAACATCCCTTCAGTGTGCCGCTGATTCTGTTTATTATCATTGTCCTGACATTTTTACTATCTAAGCAATTTGGGATTATGCTCAGTTTGGAGACAAGCGGGAATCCCAGATATGTAATGGGTTTACCGACGGGAACGTTTATTTTGTCAGGATTAGTTTTTTTCAGTGGGTTTATCTATATCATTCAGCATAATGATTTTTTCGGGATTCGCCAGGCAAAACAGGGCGAGCATAAGCTGATGCTGATTCATTTTATTGAAATTATCATCTGTGGAGCGACTTTTTTTATATGGCTCATGCTCCTGTTCATTGCATTGTTCACAAGTTATTAACAATCAAATAAATGATTACACGAGTCCAATACAGAAGGGTGACCTCAGCACATGGCTAAGATCACCCTTGTTATGTCAAATTCAACTTTTTATTTATTCCCTTTGCGCACCTTTAGCAGTTTGCCTTTGACCGTCGTGTTTTGCATCATTTCAAGCACAAGCGGTCCTTTACCGTTCAGAATCTCAACATCGGTCACAAAATCGAGGATCGTAATAATCCCGATATCGTCTGCAGTTACCCCGTCAAGCTTAGCAATCGTCCCAACAAAGTCTACGGCTCTTAGCTTTTTCTTCTTGCCGCCATTGAAGTTAAGCTTCATAATTTGCTTGTTTAATTGCTCGCGCTTATCTTTTTTCGGTTCAGGCTTAAACTTTAGTTTCTGTTCAAAATTTTCTCTATGGCGATCCACTTCCTGTTCGGAGGGAGCTTTTATTTTCGGAATCGCGAATCCAATATACGTCTCAATCTCGGCTAATCGTTTGACATCCCTTGGCGTGACGAGGGTAATCGCTTTACCCGTCTTGCCTGCACGTCCCGTACGTCCCGTGCGATGAACATAGCTTTCCTTCTCAAGTGGAATATCGTAATTAATAACATGGGTAATATTCGTGATATCGATACCCCTGGCGGCTACATCCGTCGCAATCAAGTAACGGAATTGTCCCCTTCTGAATGCATTCATGACCTCGAATCGCTCTTCTTGCTCCATCCCACCATGAATACGATCACATGGGTAGCCGAGATCAGCCATTTCTCTGAATAGTTTATCCACATGCTCCTGCGTACGGCAGAAAATAATACAGCTATCCGGATTCTCAACAATGAGCAAGTCCTGAAGCAGCGCCAACTTGTTCGCTTCCATCACCTGGATTAGAGCGTGTTCAATCGTGGCCGTCGTTAGACCGTTCGCTTTGATCTCAATCTGGGCAGGATTAACCATATACTTGCGTGATAGCTTGAGCACATCCTCAGGAAACGTAGCGGAGAATAACATGGTAACCCTGTCACGAGGCAGCGCTTGGATGATCGACTGAACCTGCTCAATAAAGCCCATATTCAACATCTCATCTGCTTCGTCAATGACAAGATAGGCAATCCGCTCTAGCGATAGCGATCCGCGTTCAATATGGTCCAGCACACGTCCCGGCGTACCAACAACCATGTGCGTTCTTTGCTTTAACTCGGCTTTTTGTATATGAAAAGGATGTTTCCCAAAAAGAGGTGTTGCTTTGATCCGCTTAAAGCGCCCAATATTCGTTATATCTTCGTTGACCTGTAACGCGAGTTCGCGGGTTGGCGTCAGGACTAATGCCTGCGGCTTATTCTCATTCCAATCCACTAGCTCGCAGAGCGGGATACCATAAGCGGCTGTTTTGCCGCTACCTGTTTGCGATTTGACAACAAGATCCCTTTTCTCAAGCGCAACTGGAATGACTTCCGTCTGAACCTCTGTCGGTGTCTCATAACCCAAGCTATTCAGTGCTTTCACAATCTCTTCGCTTAATTGATAATCTGTAAAATGTCTCTTACTCATCTTCAACCTCTTCTACGCTAAATTCGAATACCTATATATACAGGCTTCCACCGTACATTTACAGTATGCTCATTTATTATACTGGATTCTCATTCTAATTATTGGACTTTATACACTGCTCTTGTGATATACCACGCTGTGAACGATATGAGACCCAAGGTTGCATGCCGAGGGTGGGGGTCGTCCCACTTGAGGGGACTAAAAAAACAGATTCAAATGGAGCATAATCATGTCTAAGGGAATAAGTAAGCGCTGCAAGCTCAGATGTGCTGGAGAAGGCTTTACCGGAAATGGTATAATTTCAAAAAGGATTTAAAGTGGGAGGCGGAAATCATGAGAGAAGATCTTTTGACACAGCTCGAAGAGTGGCATGAGGAAGATGAATACGAAGAGATTGTAGATGCAATTATGGAGATTCCTGCGGAGGAGCGGGATTATGACCTGATCAGTCATTTAGGCAGAGCGCTGAATAATCTCGAACGTTACGAAGAGGCGGTTGAACAGTTTTTAACCATTAAAGAAGAAGGTAAAGATGATCCGCTCTGGCATTACCGCATAGGGCTTGCGTATTACTATCTGGACCAATATGATGATGCCTTAAGAGAATTTGAAATCTCAGATCAGTTAGACCCCGGGGATGAGGATACCTTGGAGTTCCTGGAATGGATCCGGAGTAAAACGCCTCAGAAGCCTGTAGAAGAATCCAGTGTGCAGTTTGATTTTGATACCGATTTCGATTTCACGAACTTTTGGGATGACAGCGAGCATGCCTTAGAAAAATATGTTTCTGACACGCCCACAGACGAGCTCATTGCTTCCGTGGAAGAAGAACTGGTCTTTAAGTTGCCAGCTTTCTATATTAATATGATGAAGTTACATAACGGGGGTATTCCCCAAAATAGGTGTTTCCCTACAGGGGAAGCAGTCTCCTTGGCAAAAGAGCATATTAGGATTTCAGGTATTCTGGGAATCGGACGGGAGAAGAGACATTCGTTGTGTGGAGATTTAGGCAGCCGGTTTGTTACTGAGAATGGTGGGTTCCCAGAAGTTGGCGTGGTGATTTGTGATTGTCCTTCTGAGTCAGAGGTAGTGATGCTGGATTACCGTTCCTCCGGAAATGACGGCGAACCCGAGGTGATTCATGTGGATAAAGAGAACAATTACAAGATTATCAGACTTGCCCCAACCTTTGAGATCTTTATTCGCGGATTGGTGGATGAGGAGATTTACGATGCCAAGCCATAGTATGGTTATATTCACCGTATCACAAATAACGGCGAAAAATTTTCTTGTGGAAATGTCTTGGGAATGATATTTACGAATAGGACTTACTTCTTCCCTTCGCGGCGAGGAACAACTATTAAGATTTAAGAAAAAATGGAACCCCCTCATGGGTGCGTATTGGACTAGATATCCAATGGCCTAGGAGGGGGTTTCTATTTCTCCAGGTGTAATGTTCTATTCCCCCGTTCCTCCAACCCAATATATGCATCGTCTAAAGTAGGACTACCCCGAACAAATGCAAGTTCTTCAACAGCCTTAACTTCGGGGTGGCTTTTTTTGGCTCACCAACATGAAGGTGTATAGGTCTGGGTTCGGCAACATGAATAATTTTTATGAAAGGTAAAGCCAAAATCTCTTTATCGTACTCTAATTAAGTAAGAGGGAAGGGAGATAACGATGCCACATGGATTTACATAAGCTCGTGAAGAAAGCGCAGAAGGGCAACGACAAGGCATTTCTTGAGTTGTTCCAGCAGCACGAAGAATCCATTTACCGGATAGCCTACATGTATTTGAAGAACAAGGATGATGCGCTTGATGTCGTTCAAGACACAGCATATCAATCTTTTAAATCAATCGACAGCCTGCGAGAACCGCAATATTTCAAGACATGGATTCTCAAAATTGCGATTAACCGGTCTATTTATATATTGAGGCAGCGGAAAAAGAGCATTCCGTTGCCACCTGAATACACCGAGCAACAAGTCGCTAGTTCCTGTGAGGAGGACATTCCTCTCTCGATAACTTTACAAGAACTGCTCGACGAACTGGATACTCACGAGAAAAGTGTTATCATACTGAAATTTTATCAAGGGTATACGTTTCAAGTAATCTCGGACATGTTGGAACTGCCCTTGGGTTCGACGAAAACGATATTATATCGAGGGTTAAGCAAGTTGCGGAAGAGTCTGAAGAGAGGTGAAATCTCGTGAGCCAACGCAATCCAATCATGAAAGAAATAGAGAAAATCGAAATTCCGAAGGAGTTGCATGAGCGCAGCATATTGGGGGCTCAGCAAGCGAAGCGGGAGCTTCAGCGAAAGAGCGGGGTTATGAAAGTCATAAAAGTCACGGGCATCACCGCTGCGGGTCTTGTGCTGGCTGTTGCATTGGGAGCGGTTGCGTCTCCTGCATTCGCAGAGTACGTGAAATCGTGGTTCTCGCTGAACAAGACGGATGATGGCTTGAAAAAAGCAGCGGATGAGGGCTTTGCGGAGCCAATCAACAAGCAGGTAACCGACCAAGGAATCACGCTTAAGGTGAAAGAGGCGATTCATGATGTGTTCCGCATTTCGATCCTATATGGTGTGGAGCAAGACGGGAAGCCCATAGATTCGGATCGGCTGTTCGATACGTTCATTCCGAATGGGCCTGATGATGATCCATATGTAAATCGATATGAAGTTGTGGACAGCCAAGGGAAGGTGCTTCCTTTGCACCTACAGCAAATACGTGCGGGGAACGACCGAATATTAACCCTGTCCCTCGACGATCTTGTTTCTGGTCAAGAGCTTCAGTCCATGTCCGATTTACCAGACGAGATTGTTGTACGCTTCGACATTAACCAGATCGGTAAGACATATGGGAAATGGCACTTGGATGTACCGATCGATTTGACCAAGGCGAAGACTTCTACGGTTATTGTTCCCATTAACAAGCGGTATGTCTCTCCGATGGGTTTTAGCGTAGACTTTAACCAGATTCGCCACGGGCCGAGCAAATCGGAACTCGTGCTGCAAGTCAATGAGACGCAAGCATGGAGAAGCGGGAAGAAGAACGAGCCGATGTTTCGCTATGAGGTGAAGGATGGCGGAGGCAATGTAGTCGCGGCGTTTGATGGTCTGAACCGAAAGGACTTAGGGTCAGGAAACACCAATGTCATTGAGAACTTCTGGAGTGGTGAAGGAGAGATGGGTCATATGACATATGGGCATCCCTTCTTGCCTTTTAAGGACAAAGAGGATTTGACGTTGGATGTAACTTCAATATATTGGCTGGAACGAGCATCCAAGGAGGTATCTGTGGCGCTCCGTCCAGAGGCGCTCGTAAAAGAACCGCTCAAGAAGGAGGTGAATGGGAAGAGCATCACTTTTAAAGTGCGGACGAAGACGGAAGTGGCATCTGAGCAGATGAAGGATGGCCGCAGCGCTTTTGAGGGAAAGGGTTGGATACTGGAGGCCGATCAGCAACTTGGTTCTGATACACTTGATCTGCAGTGGCGTATCAAGGACGGGCAGGGGAAGGAGATTCCTGTGGAATCAGTGACGGAGCTGGAGCAAGATGCG
The DNA here is from genome assembly GCF_018613005.1 of Paenibacillus sp. ISL-20. Taxonomy (NCBI): domain Bacteria; kingdom Bacillati; phylum Bacillota; class Bacilli; order Caryophanales; family Paenibacillaceae; genus Paenibacillus; species Paenibacillus sp. ISL-20. Next base: position 27,416 of record NZ_JAGGRD010000074.1, on the reverse strand, counting down.
CAAGGAAATTATCGCAATCGTACATTGTTCTTCTTCGCAGATCAGACGTCGATGCCTGACAGCCTAGTGTTGTTCTTGGATACACGGACGAAGATTGCTTCGGTCAACTGGAGCATTCCGCTCGTGCCATCAACAGAGCCGCTCCCGCCAATTAACAATGAATCAGTATACGAGATGACAGTGGTAGAATTGAAACCTGACATCGTGAAGAGGGCAGAACAGGCGATGCGTGAGTTGGCTCCAGATAAGCCGTCAGAGTTGTTCGGCGTCGCGGATATTTCAGACCGATGGTTCCTGTATACGAAGGATAACAGCGGTAGTATCGTCATTGTGGAAAAGGCGACGGCAATGCCGATCATCGTGCACCGTGTCATTCCATACAACGAATTGGATGAGAAACTGCGTCAGACGGTGGAAGAAACCTTGCGTCAGATGAAGACTGAACAACCAATCGTGTTCAAGGAGGCTATTCGGGATAAGTCCAGGGAGAATAATCGGTGGGTTATCCAAAATGAGCAGGCCAAAATCGTCATTGATGCGATGACGGGCAAGGTGGATGAAGCCTCGATAAGCCATACGCTAGGACAGTTTGACGCGAAGGTTAAAGCTGCTGCCGAACAGGCATATCAAGATTTTTCGCAAGGCAAACCATTGCGAATCACCAATATTACGCAGCGAATGACACCGAAAGAGCATGTATGGGAGCTTGGTCGTGATATGAGTCTGTTCGCAAGAGTAGGTGTACGAACGAACCAAGTATGGTCGGTCGAACAGAGCTACAAAAATGATTACCCTGGCGATGAGCATGCAGTACAGAAGAAGTATGCAACACCGCTCTACACGCAAGAACAAGCCATAGCGAAGGTAAGTTCGACCGTCAAACAAGTATTTGGTATTGATCTGAAAGGATATGAGGTGAACGTCAAGCTAAATGTATATACGTTTACCAAAAAAGGTCTAATGGGGATTAAAGGGACAGTCAACCATAAAGGCGAGTTCTGGAAGCTGGAGCTGATCCCGAAAGGGGGAATTCAAGAGTAACAGACTTAGCATATAAGGCATGTTGTTTGAACAACTATTAAATAGGAGGGTATTATCTATGAAAATAAATAAATTACTCACGATTACACTGGTATGCAGCTTGTTCGCTGCAACCCCTGTTATGGCTGCACCAGTCCACGGAAACAACGGAAAATCGCAAGTGATTCAATATGCTGATTTGGATCACACCTTAACAGCAGCAGCAGAAAAGGCGATTGAACAATACGCCAATGGGAAAGTATTTAAGCTGGAGGAAGCTTCCAAAAGCGAATATTACGTAGATAAAAATAAAAAAGAGAGCTGGATCATTCAAGCCAAGGATCGGAGCGCTATTATTTCAGTCGATGCCATTTCAGCCAAGGTTCTCACCGTGTCGCTTAGCTTCAATATTGATGAAATAACAGGAGATTATCCAGCGTATTTGAAGGCAGCGCAGTCGGCTGGCAAGCAACTGAACGGCAAATCGGAACTTGCTTTTTCAGAAGCGCATTTTTTTCAGGACAATGAAGAAGGGCAAAAGAGAGCATCGGTGACCTTCAATGCGGAAGACGAGCAGTTCATAACCATCGACGTAAATACGGGTAAATCGGTGAACTACCGCTTGAAATATAAGGAGGCTGATGTAGATCGCAAAATCGTTACAGAGGCTGAAAAAGCGGTAAAAAGCATGGGGATTAGCAAGGTTCAGCCATTTACAAACATTGAGCGACAAAAAATAAACGGGGTAGTCGGAGAAGAAGTATGGGAATTAAAAAGAAGAGTCGAAGTTAATGGAGATCGCAGCAAATATAAAGCCTTGGAGATGGTTGATAACAGAGCGTTCTTCGTTGAGGCGTATGCTACAGTCGAAGTGAAGACAGGTAAGCTTATTTCCATATCGGTTCCGCCAAAGAAGGATAATCAGAAGCCAAAATCGCTGACAAAAGAGCAAGGCATTGCGCTGGCCAAGCCTGCCGCGAAGAAATTATTCGGCGTAGATCTGTCTTCCTATACGTTAAAGGTCGATAAAGACTGGGGAGACTATACGTTCAGCAGCAAAGGCAAAGAATCCATCGTTGCCAAGTTCGATAACTATGGCAATCTTGTACGTATGGAACGTAACTTTAAAAAACAATAGAGAGAATATGTTAATAGATATGAATAGGTTGGGTTCGGTCATAATAGTAAAAAAATAACTAATGAAGGGCGCCACAGTAGGCGCCCCTCAGCATTTTCCGCGGGGGCATTATAAAGAATATTTGCACGAGCGAGAAAATACACATGTTTAGAAAAATAAAAACGGGAGTTCAATCAATAGTCTTTGCCGCAAACGATCAGAATTGTGTTAGTGTAGGAAAAATAAAATAGCCTTCATACAAGGATTCGTTCAAAGGATTTGGCGATAAAGGAATCGTGGCTTTGACGGCCAAATACCGGATCGATAACGAGTCGGAACAAACGGTGAATGTGAACAGTTTGAAAGTGACGCTTGAATTGCCTGATTCCGACCTTAGTATATCGGAAGTAAGCTCGCTTGCGCTCAAGGTGAAGGATGAGCTAAAGCCGGGTGAAGGCATGGAGCGGATGTCGGTCATTTTGCTGAGTATGGATCATTTTGACGGCAATAAAGATTTCGAGCTTGCATTTGGTCCGCTCAACAATCTGGAAGGCAAGGATATGTTCCAGGAGAAATGGCTCGGATTTAATATTTGGAAAGATTTATCATTGCTTGCTTCTTGCCGGGCTACAAACCGGTGAGAAGCTTTTTTTCTTTGATCGATAGAACGACATTTTTTATATCCTAAAATATCCCAACATATGATAGAATGAAAACAAAAAAAGTTAGGGAGGCATTGATTTGATAGGTCGTAGCGGAAATCCGACACTGAACGAAAATACGTTCGAGAAGAGCGGTCATTACAGTGGCCAAGAGACGATGACGATCGGCGGAACGGTAAACAAATCGTTCATGCTGCTAGCGCTGCTTATAGGGGCAGCTGTCGTATCCTGGGCTATGTTTTTCAACGGATACGATGTATTTCCATTCATGATCGGCGGGGCAGTTGGCGGCTTGATTCTGGTGTTGATCATCAGCTTTGCGCCAAGGACAGCACCTTATCTGGCACCAATCTATGCGGTTGTTGAAGGTTTGTTTCTCGGGGCTTTATCCGCTAATTATGAATCATTATATTACGGCATTACCCTGCAGGCTGCCTTACTGACGATGTGCATATTCATGGGCATGCTGCTGGCGTACAAGACCGGCCTGATCAAAGCGAGTACGGGCTTCAAACGGGGCATCTTCGCAGCTACAGCAGGCATTGCGCTTGTATATTTGCTTAGCTTTGTACTTGGAATGTTCGGTGTGGCAGTGCCATATTTGCATGACAGCACCCCGATTGGGATCGGGATTTCAATTGTCATCATCATTATCGCCGCCCTGAATTTTGTGCTCGACTTTAACTTTATCGAAGAAGGGGCACGGCAGGGAGCACCAAAATATATGGAGTGGTACGGCTCCTTCGGTTTATTGGTTACTCTCGTGTGGTTATATATCGAGATTGTCCGTTTACTTGCGAAGCTGGCCAATCGCGATTAAGCTCTAGGGTTGCACCATAAAATAACTGTCGAGAAGGCCTCGACAGTTATTTTTTTATCTTGACCTAAGGTTCTTTGACCCGGATGTCCTATCAGTCGGGCCTGATATCCTTAGGTGTTTAGTGGAATAATAAAATGCCCGTAGTAAACCCTAAAAGAAGCTATTTGTGTTTATAGAGAGAGTAGATCATGAAATCATTACCATGTCTTAAATCGAAGGAGACCCCATGACAGATAAAAAAGCAGCAATAGATGCGGGATGGAATTTTGACAACAGTTATGCCGGGCTGCCGGATTCATTTTTTACAAAACAAGATCCTACCCCTGTACGTTCACCCAAGCTTATCGTATTCAATGAACGCCTGGCAACAACCCTTGGGTTAAACGCTCAGGCACTGCAAAGCGATGAGGGTGCAGCGGTGTTTGCGGGCAACCAGATTCCCGAGGGTGCATTCCCGCTGGCTCAAGCTTATGCCGGACATCAATTCGGGTATTTTACGATGCTGGGGGACGGCCGGGCTGTCCTTCTTGGTGAACAGATCACTCCCCAAGGGGAGCGGATGGATATTCAGCTTAAGGGCTCAGGCAGAACACCATACTCCCGCGGGGGCGATGGTCGGGCTGCACTTGGACCGATGCTGCGCGAATATATCATCAGCGAAGCGATGCACGCGCTTGGCATCCCTACGACCCGCAGCCTGGCGGTGGTCACAACCGGTCAGCCCGTTACCCGTGAAAGGGATCTGCCCGGTGCCATTCTGACACGCGTCGCAGCAAGTCATCTACGCATTGGCACATTCCAGTACGCTAGGGGTGCGGGTACAATAGAAGATCTGCGGACCCTGGCTGATTACACCCTAGAGAGGCATTATCCAGAGGTTGACCCTGGTGAGAACCGCTATCTCTCCCTGTTGAAGGAAGTGATTAAGCGTCAAGCCGCACTGATTGCCAAATGGCAGCTTGTTGGGTTTATTCACGGGGTAATGAACACCGATAACATGACCCTTAGCGGAGAAACTATCGATTATGGTCCTTGCGCCTTTATGGATACCTATGATCCGGACACAGTATTCAGCTCCATTGACAGGGAAGGCCGCTATACCTATGGCAACCAGCCGTATATTGCTGCGTGGAATCTCGCAAGATTAGCGGAAGCCCTGTTGCCGCTGCTGCATGAAGACGAGGAGCAGGCTGTCAAGCTGGCCGAGGATGCAATCACACAATTTAACAAGTTGTATCACCAACATTGGCTCGCGGGAATGAGGGCAAAGCTGGGAATCTTTAATGAAGAGCAGCAGGATGAAGCCCTGATTAAGGATCTCCTCACGATGATGCAAAATTATCGTTCGGACTATACCAATACCTTCCGTGCGTTAACGTTTGATAAGCCCGAGGACACGGCCCTGTCTGGCACCACGGAATTTGCTACTTGGGTTGAGCAGTGGCAGGCGAGACTTGGCAGGCAGCAGGAATCAAAAGCCTCTTCTCAGGAGTTGATGCGCAGCAGCAATCCCGCCGTAATCCCGCGCAATCACCGGGTAGAAGAGGCACTCGAAGCGGCGGAGAAACATGGGGACTACAGCGTGATGGAACGGCTTCTTGACGTTCTTTCGAAACCCTACGCGCATTCCCCGGAACAGGCTGAGTACTCTACGCTGCCTGAGCTATCCACCCGTCCTTACCGAACCTATTGCGGCACCTGATATAGAAGCATTAGACCAACTCATTCATTTACATCAAATTCACAATAAATGCTTGCAAAAAAGGGCCCTCCCTACCCTGAGAGGCCACTGAAAAAGTCCGTTTGATCAAATAAGAGGTATAGTTCTCAAGAATATTGAGGAGGCTATGCCTCTTTTCGTTTATAATTAAGGCATCATGGAGAGCGGGTGAGCGAATGATTCGGCAACAACAAGCCCTGATGCTAAGTCCGTACGCGGAGCTATATAACATCGTCGTGCCTAAGGACAACATGCTGCGCCAAATCAACGAAATGGTGGACTTCGGGTTTATTTACGAGGAACTGAAAGATAAATACTGTCTGGATCACGGTCGGAACGCAATTGATCCCATCCGTATGTTTAAATACTTGCTCTTGAAGGCCATCTTTGAGCTGTCGGACATCGACATCGTCGAGCGTTCGCGGTATGACCTGTCGTTTAAGTACTTTCTCGGCATGGCGCCGGAAGATCCGGTCATCGATCCGAGTTCCCTGACGAAATTCCGCAAGCTTCGGTTACAGGACATGAACCTCTTGGACTTGCTGATCGGCAAGACGGTAGCACTGGCTATTGAGAAAGAGGTCTTGAAGAGCACTTCCATTATCGTGGATGCCACGCATACGAAAGCGCGCTACAACCAAAAGACGCCGCGGGAAATCCTGCAAGATCAAGCACGGAAGCTCCGAAAGGCTGTTTACACCATGGACGAAACAGTCAAGGCCAAAATGCCGGCAAAGAATACGAACGATGTGATCGAGGAAGAGATCGTATATTGCCAGAAGCTAATCGCCTTCATCGAGACGGAGTCCGGGATCGCACTAGTGCCGAAAGTGCTGGAGCCGCTTAACCTGCTGAAAGAAACGGTGGAGGATGACGTCGAACAACTACGCCATGCGGCGGACCCGGATGCGCGAGTCGGACACAAAAGTGCAGACTCGGCCTTCTTCGGCTACAAGACGCATCTGGCCATGACGGAGGAACGCATCGTAACGGCGGCGGTGATTACCACAGGCGAGAAAAATGATGGTAAGCAATTGCAGACGCTTATTGAGAAAAGCCAAGCGGCCGGCATGCAAGTCCAAACCGTAATCGGCGATACCGCCTACTCCGAGAAGGAAAACCTGACCTACGCGAAAGCGAACGAGCTTGAGCTTGTAGCGAAACTCAATCCGCTCATAACACAAGGCGCACGAAAGAAAGAAGACGAATTTCTGTTTAACAAGGATGCCGGCATGTACGTATGCAAGGCCGGTCATATGGCCATTCGAAAGGCTCGGCAAGGCAAGAAAGGCGTAAGCTGCAACCAGCAAGACACCTACTATTTCGACGTGGAGAAATGCAAACGGTGCCCGCTTAAAGAAGGCTGCTACAAAGAGGGAGCCAAAACCAAGAGCTACTCCGTGACCATTAAATCCGAAGAGCATGCTGAACAAATGGCGTTTCAGGAAACAGAGTATTTCAAAGCAAAGTCCAAGGAACGCTACAAAATTGAAGCGAAAAACAGCGAACTCAAACATGGACACGGGTATGATGTCGCCACATCCTCGGGTCTGCTTGGCATGCAGTTACAAGGTGCGATGGCTATATTTGCGGTAAATCTAAAACGAATATTGAAGATAGCAGAGTAAGAAAAACAGAGAACACAACCGAAAAATGCCAAAAAAGAAGACATTGGCCCCAATATTTGGGTGTGAATGTCTTCTTTTTTGACTGGACGTTACCCGCCACTTGAAAAAGCACAAGTTCTTCAGTGGCCTCCTACCCTGAGTGGCCCTTTTTTTATTACGGATATTATTTTCAAAGGGCAGGAGCTGTCCGATATCTACCGGGCAGTCTCCATGATCTCATCTTTAGGCTCATGGGCAACAGAATAAGCTCTGTTATCATTAACGCGTATGGTTTTCCTCTGGTACGCATTGTTTCGTACAAGGGCAAAGATAATGAGCAGCGTTCCATAAAATTCATAATTACTGATTTGGTAGCCTTGAAGAGCCATAATAACGAATGTGGTAATGGGAACAAAATTAATAAATAGTATGCCGTTAAGCGGTGATAACCATTTGATCCCTTGATTCCAGCAGAGCAAGGCTGCTAGCCCGGGCAATAAAATCATGAATGACATTTCATATTTAATCGAGAGAATCGTGTTCCATGTTGGAACAGGAATCAAATCAAAGACGGACCCAAGCGTAACGATAACGAAGGACACAGCGCTTCCTAGCAAGCAGGTTAGCGTAGAATAACGCAGGATCGACCAATTCTTGAAACGGCTTCCCCCCATCGAATACACCACCCATCCCAATACCCCAACAAAAATCAGAAATAAAGGAACAAGATGTTGTCCAGCCATTTTGAAAAAGGTAAGTTTCCCGTTGGTGATCACGAGTACAGCTCCGACAAACGCGATAGCTACACTTCTAAGCATGTATTTATTCGGCGTTTTTTTGGACGTGATCCACAAGATCATAATGGATATCATCGGCATGAGTGACTCCATAATAGAGGCTGCGACAGCACCTGCCTCACCCATGAGCTGCTGTCCAAGGAAAATGCACATATTGTAGACCGTAAATGCCATCGTTCCCAAGAATAACAATGTCTTGCCTCTTCCCTCCAGACGAAAGGAGGCTCTCCCCTCTTTCATCCACAGCAACACGCTGAGGATGACGGCAACGACGAAATAACGGATAAACGAAAAATAGAATGGATCCATTTGCTGCAGCGCGATGTGTGCAACAGGAAACATAGCCCCCCATGACATACTTGCGATCAGGCATAGGATGGACCCGATGAAGATTTGTTTCTTTAGCATGTAATGTCTCTCTCCCTGCCAAGTCTTTGTTTGTTATAACTCATCATAGGAGGGCGAAAGGTTTTAGTAAAATGATTGAAAATAAAGTTTATGATCATTTATAATGATACTTCGCAGGTGTGAATACATACCAGAGAGCAGGGGGGGGTTAGATTGGAGTTTAATGATTTGAAAATTTTTCAGGCTGTTGCTACGTATGGAAGTGTCAGTAAAGCCGCATTGGAGCTAAACTACGTTCAATCCAATGTGACGGCCAGAATTAAGCTGCTTGAGAAAGAGCTTCGGACGCCATTGTTCTATCGGCATAAGCGAGGGATGATCTTAAACCCGGAAGGAAAGCGGTTGTTAGAACAATCGAGGGAAATCTTGTCCGGAATGGAAGAACTGAAACGTACGTTTCAAGATACATCGAACCCCTCTGGTGTTCTGGAAATTGGGATTGTGGAGACGGTGATGTTTCTTCCATATATTTTATCGGCTTATCATGGTAAGTACCCCAATGTTGAATTATCATTAAAAGCCGGGGTTACCGATCTTCTGTTACAACAGGTGATTGATATGAAGCTGGATGGAGCCTTTGTGACAGGACCTATCAGGCATCCATTAATCGAACAGGTTGAGGTTATCCAAGAAAAGCTGGTACTTGTAACTAAAGAAAAAACCTTTTCCATGGAGGATATAACGAAAAGGCCTCTATTGCTGTACAATAAAGGCTGCGGGTATCGCGATAGACTGGAAAGCTGGATGAAGGCCGAGGGGATTATTCCCAAACAGATCATGGAGTTTGGAACGTTCGGGACGATTATAGGCAGTGTAGCTGCAGGAATAGGAATTACGATTATCCCAGAGTCATCTATTTCCAATCTGGTTGCGAATGGAACGGTATTCTGCCATAGCATACCTGAACCTTACCATGAAATCACAACTATTTTTATTCGGCGAAAAGATTCGTATGTAACAAGCACATTACAATGCTTTATGGATGAAATTGTTGCTCGAACTAGGACTGGAACATGAACGGTTGCCAGAGGACGGCGCATATGGAAATAAAGAATTTAGGAAGCCCATGGATTTCAACCCATGGTTTTTTCGTATGGTTATTTTTTCGAGACCTCCCAACATCTATAACAGAGCAGAAAGAGACAGTCTATTATTGTTTTACTGGGATGACGGATCATTATTTGGGAAGAATATAAATGATTGAAATTCATTCAGTTTTCCTGTTATTATATTCCTCGGCTTGTTTATTAGAAAGGGAGAATGAAATGCAAGCATATGTATTGCCTATTTTCGTTGCGATAGCCATTTGTTTTTTATTAGCGTTCATTTTGACGCTTCCATGGGCCGTTTATCAGTATCGTAAACATGGGTACTTTAGCTTTTGGAGAACATTACTTATCTTAAGCTTTATCTTTTATGGATTAAGTGCATTCTTCTTAGTGATTTTTCCGATACCCAGTACTCGGAGTAATTGTGCTTCGATGGATCCCGGCGCGATTTTCATTCAAAATCGTCCTTTTCAATTTATTCGGGATATTCAACGTGAAAGCGGATTTCATTGGGCGGTGCCTTCAAGTTATATCGACTTGTTAACGACGCGGGCCTTTTATCAAATGTTCTTTAATGTTTTGCTTTTGTTTCCTTTAGGTGTCTTTCTGAGGTACTTTTTCAAGGGGAAAGCTAAATGGTTTCATGCTGCTCTTATTGGATTTAGTGTTTCGCTTTTCTTTGAAATAACTCAACGAACCGCTTTGTTTGGCTTTTTTGAATGCCCCTATCGTATATTTGATGTAGATGACTTGATGACAAATACGGTGGGGACTGTACTAGGCTTTATCCTCGCTCCCATGTTTTTGGTGTTAATTCCATCGAGGGAAACTCTTAGTGAGCAAAGCCACTTCTTTAACAATCAGAGAAAGGCAACCTTTGGTGCCCAACTCATGGAGGTTCTTCTAAATATAATAATTGCCAGAATAATAACCAACTTTATATTCGGGTTGCTGAAGAGACCAGGAGTACTTATTGACGAGATCATCTTTGCCATTGTTTTCTTTGTGGTTATGGTAGTTATCCCTGTAATTTGGAAAGGACATACGGTGGGCTCTAAGATCGTTCGCATGAGATTACTTCCGGAAAAGGGGAATTGGTTAGGAAGCTTGAGCCGACGTTACATCATTGTTTATATGCCTTTATTGCTCTCAGCATTATCGAAGATATTTTCTAATCAAATGGGTGAAGATCTTCTAGCTAACCTATTTGTAATTGGAGTGGTTTTTCTTACAGGTCTGTTATGGTTCTTTATCTTCTGCCATATCGTGATCAGATGGATCAAAAAGGACAAAGCTCTTTATTTTAATCGATACAGTCACATAGAGGCTGTAAGAATCACTCGTGAAATGTGATAAACGAAAATATAGAATACTGATGAATCGGCCGCAATAAGCACACGTAGGGGCTGACAGAATATAAAAAGCCGATGACCCGCACTCGATTGCGAGGATCATCGGCTTTTTTGAGAAAAGGTACCGTATGCCTTATGTTACTGTTTGGCGGCTTGCTGCCTCTCATTCAAATGCTCCGCCAGATATTTCACGATGCCGTCCTCCGCGTCCTGGGAGTACTGCCAGACCATTGCGCCCCCAAGATTCTTACTCTGGATGTACGCCACCTTCTCCTTTAAGGCTTCTTTATCCTCGTAACTGATGAAGGTATTACCGTTATAGAGGTAGGCGGCCTTGGCTTTGTTGTCGTAATAACGCTTGAAGCCATTTTTGTTCAGGTAGGCTTTCTCGATCTGCTTATAATTGAGGTTCACCTTGTCGATATCGATAGGCGTTCCGGCGGCGAAGAGGCCGTCTTTGGCATCCTTGGCCTCTTTCACGTTTTTCCAACCGTACGAATAAGCGGGCACGCCGAGCAGCAGTTTCTTTCTGTCGATATCATGGTCCAGGTACATCGAGATAATTCCATCAATGGAGTGCTTGGATTTCCCTTGGCTGTCCACATACAGATTGGAGTTAAAGCCTGTGGTGTCAGACCACTTGCCTGTCAGGTCATAGGACATGACGTTGATGTAATCCACGTATTTCTCTACTTTTTTGACCTCGACATTTTGGAAGTACCAGTCCTGGGTTCCAGAGGCGAACGTCAGCAGATAGTTCTTGTTCTTGTGAGGCAGCCTGTACAGCTTCTCCCGCAGTTCCTTCATCAGGCTGGTGAAATTCTTCGTATCCTCCGGGCGGGCCTTCTGCGTGTTCCAGGCATGGAACGCCGGATATTCCCAGTCGATATCCACGCCGTCCAGGTCCAGCTCCTTGACCAGGTTGATGATGCTCTCGGTGAAGAGGTACCGGTTGCTGTCCAGCGAAGCGTTGGAGAAGCCATCTGCACCGTAACCGCCTACGGCCAACACCATTTGGGTCTTCGGATTGGCTGCCTTCAACTGCTTGATGTTTTCTTTGATCTGGTTGTTGGTCGTGCTGTCTTCATGGAAGTAGAGATCCGTACCTTTGATCTTGGCAAAAGCGATAAACGCGATGTCCACGCCTTTGTCCGATAGCTTGATGTTTCGGTAATCCTGCCAGGCTTCCACGTATACCGCTGTGATTTTCCGCTCTTCCGCCGCGGAGATCTGATAGAAATAGAGACCCATGCCCGCAAGCAGCACCACAATGAATATTTTCGTATATATCGTGATTCTCATCGTCCTTTAACCCCGCCCGCCGAATAGAATGTAGGTTGCCGTTTTGCTTAGGTTCAGTACCTTGACGGTGATGTAGCTGATGGCGAAGATGATGGAGATATTTACGATCAGACTGAGGGAGGCTTCCAGAAACGTGGCCTCGACCTCGGTTCGGCCGGATAACATCATTTCGACCAGCAGGTGAATCAGATAGATGCTGAAGCTGGCTCGGGAGATCGAGCTGATCAATTTCTGGATTTTATGGTTCACTTGATCGCTGATCTTGGCCTCCTTCTCCTTAAAGAAGATAAACAAACCGACAGCCATGAAGAAGGTGGTGACGGAATAGTTGCCGTAGAACATCTCATCCAGGACGCCACTGCGCAGCGAGACAAAATAGGTGGCCACAGGCGTGATAAAGAACGAGATGATGCCCAGATTGTATAGTATATTTTTTGCCTTGAGCGGCAGTTCAAAATGGAATAGATAGTATCCAAGGATAAAATAGCCGAGGAAGCCCATGAAGAACGGGATGTTCATGATCGGAATGTTGATGTATTGATCCGTTGCACGGAATACGGCATCCGAGATGAAGCGATAGGCGATACTGACGATGAACCAGAGGAGCAGATAATACCGCAGATCCTTCTCGCTGCAGGATTTGATGAATTTGCTCATCAGCGGCACCGTCATATAGATGGCAATAATGGCGTACAGGAACCACAGATGCACATAATTCCGGTCGGTCAGCAGCCGATACCCGAAGTCAACAACGAATTCATAGGCATTCAGCTTGCTTCGCATCAGATAGTATTGATTGTACAAGCCATAGATAAGCGACCAGGTCAGAAGGGGAATGAGCAGCGGTACGACGCGCTTGGTATAGAACTCCCGGTAGGATGTAATCTTCGTGCGCAGGATCATCGCGCCGCTGATCATGAAGAAGACCGGTACGGCGAAGCGGGATATGGAGTTGAACCCGTTGCTGATCCACCAGGAGGAGGAATTAAAATCGTTGGTGCTGGTCAGCACCTCCGCTGTGTAGTGCAGAATAATGACGGCAACAATGGATAGAATTCTTAGGATATCGACATAGATAATTCTTTTATTGGCAACCATGCTGTTTCAGGCAGCCTCCTTCACCATAAGTTAATTCGATCCTGCGGCAATGTTCTGGCTGATGGCGGCCACGCCTTTGCGCTCCACGAAGCCCCAGCCCTCATCATTGTCAAAATATTTGAATGTCCCCGCAATGTTAATGTACAGCAGCAAATTTCGATAGGTTAACAACTCTGCTTGGCTGAACAAGAACATCTTCACATAATCCGAGAACGTATATGTACTGCCGTATTTGCGGCATAAGTACAGGGCGATGATGATTTGCGCGGCATTCAGCAGCACGCTCATCAGCAGGAAGATGATCGCATGCAGGATGTTCCCGCCAACGATCAGCGTCTGCCCCAGATAGAATATCGTCGTAAACGCCGAGAGCGTCCCCAGCATAAACCCGTCTATCGCAAAGAACAGGCTCACGCTGACGCTGAATTTCCGGGACAGCCTGGACCAATAGATGAGGATGCAGTCAATAAACGCCTTCTGCCAGCGAATGCGCTGCTTATAGAAGTTGGGGAGATTCTCTGGACATTCGGTGTAGCATACCGCTTCGGGGGCGTAGACGAGTTTTTTCTTCAATTGATTGTCTTTAATGTACTCGTGGATTTTCAGCGTAATGTCGATATCCTCCCCCACCGTGCTGCGGAAGCCGTTAACATGAACGAGAACGTCTTTATAGAAGGCACCAAAAGCGCCTGAAATTACTACGATCGAATTAAAATACGATTGCGTGAGTTTGCGGACGTAAAAGCCGTGCGTATAATTGATGATCTGGCTTTTGATAAGCCCTTTTCCGCGAAACTTCTCAATGATGGCACCGTTCTTGTCCCGCACGGCACCCTGTACAATTTTGACGGTACCGCCCAGCGCAAGAATGTCGTCATCGTGAAAATATTGATTCACATACTTGAGCGAGTCGGCTTCCAGCATGCTGTCCGCATCCAGGGTGATCACGATATCGGAGGCGGCATAATCGATGCCTGCATTCAGCGAGTCCGCTTTTCCACCATTCACCTTATCGATAACGTAAATATGGCGGTATCGATGCGAGCGATAGAATCCTTTAATCGATTTATAAGTCAGTTTACTGTCTGCCATCCTGGCATCGGGTTCCAAATCCAGGAGTTCGTCAAGCGCGGATAGCGTCCCATCCTTGGAGCCATCGTTGATGATCATGATTTCATAGTTGCTGTAATGCAAGCCGGCCATGGCATCGATACAATTCCGAATCGTCAGCTCCTCATTGTAAGCGGGGACGAGCACAGAGATTGATTTTTCGGCGAGATCGGGATTCAGCTTCTTCACCTTGCTGCATAGCAGCGGGATGAACGTATACAGGGTTTGAAACACAAGGAATACGCCGGCTAATCCATAAAAAAAGTACTGCAAACTCCTCACTCCTCTCTTCTCTGTCTCTCTTTGTGAAGACCAGTATGGTGCGCCTACTCTATTGGACTCGGATTAGGTATGCACTTTTTCTATAGCAAGCAATGTCAAGGGACAAAATCCAGGTATAAAGGGATAATATCATCTCCATTTAAAACCTTTCATTCCATATAAACCCATATGACACTCTATGTAATAAACTATCGTAATTGGCTCCTAAATGTAAAACCGCTCTATGGAGCAAGAAAACGAATACATAGATGCTTTTCGAGAGCAGTCTCTGTTTTGGTTCGTCTTTCTATATTTTAGGCGGCTAAAGCGATTGAGCACGAAATTCTATATCTGACAAAAGCCATAACCAAGTTGAGCATAGCTCGCATGGTTATGGCTTTAGAGGTTTTAGCTTGGTTGTATACCTGTGGGTTATCTGAGGCACTACATAAAGTCATAGAAGTAACGGATGAAATGAAAAAAGATCGGTGAGGTATAGGTCAGGCTGTCGACCCGGCTCAGATAGCTTTTCTTCAAGGCATCGAACCGCCCGTCATCTCCGATTAACAAATCGCGCTTCAGCACCGAAACCGTCAAGCTGCCGAAGAAGCCGCCGAGGCTGATGAGCATGCCGGACAGAAGGCCAAACGTCGGGCTGAGCGGCGTCAGATAGGGATAGATAAGATAGGAGCTTACGGTGGTAATGATAAACGCGCAGGCAAAGCCTTCCCAAGTCAGATTCGGGTTGGAGGTCGGTACGATTCTTCGTCTGCCAAAATAGAGGGAGGCGAGCGTGTGCACCACATCGTTCAGCTGCGTTAAGACGACCAGAAACAGCACCAGCCCTGCTCCATACTGGGGCGTGGCAAACTGGAAATAGGCCAGGTGGCTGAGACCGAACACCATGAGCATCAGGCCCCATTGGGTTGAGCTAACGCTGCGCATAAATCCGACAGTGCCTTTATTGATCAACCGCGGAAGCGGCAGCACCAGGAATACATAGATCGGAATAAACACGATAAACATCCCGTACCATTCGATATAGATCCAATAGAATTGAACGGGTATGGTTAAATACGCCCACAGAAATAAACGACGATCGGCCTTCCGTGTTTTGATCATCGAGAAATATTCTTTGAGTGTAAAGAAGGTTAGCACCATGAGGGATAGCAGGGAAACCACGGGATTCAGAAGCGTCGCCAAGCAGAAGATGACCAGCATGCCCCACCAGGTTTTGATGCGAAATCCGACTTCGGTATAGTCGATATTCGGCTGCGTCTTGCTCATCACGTAATAGAGGAGCTGGATGACCGATAAGACGGAGAATATCAGAATTAAGGTTAAAAGCGAACTGTCCATATGTCTGTCATCACCAACTTGTCACGAGGTACGATTCTTGTTCTACTAAAGGAATCATATGTTATTATGAAGGAATAATTCAATACGGATAAGGGGAAATTTCGTAAATGGTAGACGATCAATCGGTCTTTATACTGCTTACCAATACCGGAACGCTCTTTACAAAAGTCATTCAGGGCTACACGAGAGCACCTTACAACCACGCTTCGATCTCCTTTAACCGGGAGCTGTCGGAGTTATATAGCTTCGGGAGAAAGAATCCAAACAATCCCTTGAACGGCGGGTTCGTGAAGGAGGATTTGAAGACGGGAACGTTCAGCAAATATCCCAACACGACGTGTGTCATCTATGAGCTTCAGGTATCGGAACGCGACATCGCGAAAATGAAGCGGGTGCTGCAGGCTTTTATCCGAAAGGACAAAAAGTATTTTTATAATATATTGGGCGTCTTGGGTATCGCGCTAAAGGAACCGATCGAATTCAGTAATTCCTACTTCTGTTCGCAATTCGTGGCGGAGATTCTGCAGCGGTCCGGAGTCAGGCTATGGGATAAGCTGCCCGCCTTGGTAACGCCGGATGATTTTCGCCAAAGCGAGCGTCTGCAACTGATCTATGAAGGGAAGCTGAGCGAGTATGAGCCCTAGATACAACTTCGCGTGCAGGTTTCGGCAGCCTGTTTGCTGTAACATATTTTGGAGGTGGCGGCGACGACAATCACGACTCAGCTCGACAGGCAGTCCGTTCTAATTGAATCCAAAATATCCCCAGTTCGTCTGTCCAGGCGAATGTGGGGTTTTCTGCATTGTAAGTGCTCAAACGAGACACCTGCCGAGCTTGTTAGGTGTTAGGCAATAAATGCTGGCTAATAAGCGGGTGTTGCTATAAAATGGAGTTGAAAATGAAATAGGGTTTCATCTAATGAAACAATAATCGTCGTTGTCTGGATTTCGCTTATATCTTGGATGGGAGCGTGGTTAGGATGAACAGCAAGGAACGGTTTTCGAATCGCGTCGATTCGTACACGAAGTATCGACCGAGTTATCCGCAAGAAGTCATGGATTATTTGTATGATACGGTAGGATTGGTCGGCGAGATTGCCGATATTGGCGCCGGGACGGGGATTTTCACGAGGCTGCTGCTGAAGCGGGGGAGCCGCGTAACAGCCGTGGAGCCCAATCAGGCGATGCGGGAAGCTGCCGAGTCGGACCTTGGAGGCGAGCCCGGCTTTCGAATGGTCTCGGGTTCAGCCGAAGTGACGGGACTGCCTGATCAATCAGTGGATCATATCGTGAGCGCCCAGGCTTTTCATTGGTTTGACCGTGATGCCGCCCAATCGGAATTCCAGCGGATCCTGAGACCGGGCGGGAAGGTTGCCCTGATATGGAATTCCAGGCTCACGCAGGGGACGCCATTCCTGGAAGCGTATGAGCAGTTGCTCCTTACCTATGGCACCGATTATAAAGAAGTGGATCAGAAGAATATTGCGCACGAAACGTTGGCTGCTTTTTTCCAGGCGGGGGACATGAAGGAGGCGAAATTCTTCAATCGGCAAACGTTTGATTATGAGGGATTATGCGGCCGTTTGCACTCGTCCTCTTACGCTCCGCTGTCAGGGCATCCGAACTACGAGCCGATGATGAACGAACTGCGGACGATATATGAACGGAATGGGCAGGCTGGCTGCGTGTTTTTTGATTATGAGACGAAGGTGTACTGGGGAGAGGTTTAGGCCGGACCTTCTTTGATCGGTTTCGCTGTTTGCAGAATAATAGAGTACCGGCTTTAATAATGGAACGGGAGGTACAGCAGCATGAACAAGACAGATCGGATGCTGGCTATCGTGCTTGAGCTGCAGCAGCGAAAGGTTGTGCGGGCTGAAGATTTGGCATCCATATTCGAGACGAGCGTCCGGACCATCTACCGGGATATTCAGGCCCTTAGCGAAGCGGGCGTACCCGTGATGGGAGCCCCCGGGCAAGGATACTCATTAATGGAAGGGTATTTTCTGCCCCCGGTCATGTTCACGGCGGAGGAAGCCGTGGCGCTGCTCATTGGAACGGATTTCATCGAACAACGCTTTGACGCAGGATATGGTTTGAAAGCTCAGGCTTCCCGCAAAAAAATAGAGTCTATTCTGCCGGAGCCTGTCCGTGCCGATGCTTCGCGGGTTCGGAAGACCATGCGGCTGCTTGCTCCCGGTAACAAGACAACTTCAGGAGAAGAGAAGGACTATGTTGAAGTGGTTCGTCGAGCCATACTGGAAAGGCGTAAGGTAGCATTCCATTATGTGAAGAAGATGCCCGACTCCAAAGGCGACCGAAAGAGCTTTCGCTCGGCAGCTCCTTATGGGCTGGTCTTTCTCCAAGGTTCATGGACATTAGTTGCCTGGTGTGACCTCCGACAAGGCATCCGCCATTTTCGGCTATCCCGCATGAAGGACCTGACGGTCCTTGAGGAGCGTTTTGAGATGCCGCCGGATTTTAACTTGGCCGACTATCGACCTCCGGATGACCGTAATCTGCGGGTGCGGGTTCTGGCAAATCCCGATATTGCGGATCGAGTTAAGGAATCAGGTAATTATTACACGGAGACATTGGAAGAATGTGAGGACGGATTGCTGGTGAGCTTACGCGTTCGCCGGCCGGAGGAAATCATGCAGTGGGTGCTCGGCTGGGGATCGAATGTCATCGTTCTTGAGCCAGAATCCTTCCGTGACCGAATCCGCGACGAAGCGGAAAAGATGTTAAAACGCTACTGACATGATGTTGTCAGTAGCGTTTTTGTATATTCGGTACAAAGACGATTTATGGGAGTGGTAGATATGAATACAACGGAAGCATTGCAGCGGTTTGAAGAGACGGTGCAGGTGTATCTACAGGAGCTGGATGGTTTCAGCATGGAGGAATTAAAGTACAGACAAGCAGAGGACGAGTGGTCGATCGGGCAAATGTATCAGCACTTGATCCAATCCGCGTTATCCATGCATCTGCGAAATATTGAGTTATGTTTAAACCCGATTGAGGATGCAGCAGTCTCTTCAGCGGGAAAAACGGAAGTAGGTATGGCAATATTCGGACAGGGCAGTTTCCCTCCCATCCGTATTCAGGTTCCGCCGTCTCCCCAATATACCCCGGAGCAGCCTGCAACGAAAAAGCAGTTGATTCAAGGTTTGGATACTGTCGTCCAACGAATGAGACAAACCGAGCCAATGCTTGGAGAGGCATCCCTGCAGCATACCGTCCCCCATCCGAGTTTCGGAGGATTGCATGCCCAAGAGTGGTTTTTGCTCATCGAGATGCATTATCGGCATCATGTCCGGCAGCTAGACCGGTTGAAACAAGCCTTGGAGCAGCAGCGTGTATGATGGAACGTCAGGTCGTGGACTATCAGGATGTGTTGGAGCAATTAGAAGAGCGGACCCGTTATTGGATTGGAGTGGTATCCGAATCGCAGGATCCGCCTATTGGACCAGCTTAGCTTTACGCGAGGGAAGCGAAATTGGGGCTATGCCTTTCGTTATGGGCATTTGGAGATCAAACGAGAGGATTTCCTGATGATTGCGGAGGCCATGCTGGGCGGCTCGGACATGATACCACAAAGAACGGTTAACTCGCTTTGACCGTTCTCCATAACATTTATTTTTGGACAACTCGGTTTGAAAACGGCTCGTCCCGGGTACTGGTACTACGAGTGCATCAATGAGTTGAAAGGAGCGGATGATCGTGGAAGTACATGTCCGATCATTTTTCGTGAAGGATGATGGAGAGGTTCCGAATAATCCCGATCTGCCAGTCATTGTATACAATGGGGTGTTCGCGGATGATCCGAGCGGCTTGGAGGCTGCCTTCAACCGGCATCACTGGAGCGGAAGCTGGGCAGGCGGCGTATACGATTACCATCATTATCACAGCAACACGCACGAGGTCCTGGGTGTACGGTCCGGAAGCGCAACCGTTCTTGTGGGCGGCGATGCAGGAGAACGGCTGGAGCTTGCCACCGGTGATGTGATTGTTTTGCCGGCGGGCACTGCACATATGAAGCTCACCAGCACCCCTGATTTTGAAGTGATTGGTGCCTATCCCGAAGGGAATACGCCGAATATGAGGGAGCGGAACCCGACGGATCGGGCACAGGCGATCAACGAAATCCGAAGCGTGCCCGTCCCGGATATGGACCCTGTCTTTGGAGAGGAAGGACCACTTCTGCATAAGTGGGTGAAATAACATAAAGATAGCCATTAGAAGCAACTCAAGAGGCTCTCCTTCTGCTACAACAGATCGGGGAGCCTCTTGAGTTGCAAACAACAAATACGGGGTAAATCGGTAGATGCTTGATTACAGCGGCAAATCACGTTTTCGAAATAACACGACGGCCAGACCAAATGCGATCAGACCGATGAAGGCTAACACAAGGGAGGTTGTCGTGAATTCCCCTGTCCCGTTAACTATTTCACCAGGTCGATAGAGAGAGAAGAGGGTAAGGTTGCGCATCCATTCGATTTTCTCGCTGAATTTACTGATCAAATCCAGACTGAAGAACCCAAACGTAATCAACCCGGAAATGCTTCGTGCCTTCTTCTCATCATTACACAGCGAGGACACGAGAAAACAGACGCTGGAGATGGCAAAAAAGAGCAGGAAAGCCGCTACGTTCATCTGGATGAATCGGGCGGTATCGAATTCGTAGGAATCCCCCAGCAGCCAAGCGCTTCCGGCGAATCCGGCCAACGTCGTAACAGCTAAGATAAGGAAGAGCCCGCTTGTCGTAACCATCGCTTGCGTGAGCGCCACTTTCCCTCTTGTGGTCGGGGCGGATAGCAGATAGGCCATCGAGCCCTGATCGACCAATTTGGCCATGAGCTGGGTCGTCAGCTGCACGCAGACGATAGCCAGGATGAGAACCAGAATTAATCCGTAATATTCCCCGGAGATGAAAGCTTCTGCTGTACCGAAACCATTAAGCCCGAAGGCTTTTCCGACGCCCTCCGGCATCGATGCAACTAAATCATCAATGGCTTTTGTGTTCTTGGCGATGCTGGGATATAACCAGAACATCAGGAGGATATAGAAAGCGGAACCGAACGCGTAGTTCATCAAGCTTTTCATATTTACTTTCATCATCTGTTTGTATAAGGTGACATTCATTTCGATATCCCCTTCCGATCATAATAATTCATGAAGATATCCTCGAGGTTCTGGGTGAAGACATCGATACTCCGCACAGGGTATTTCCCCGTCTCTTGGATAAACTGATCGTAATTGCCCTGGACGGCTACTCTCACCCGATTGCCTTCATAAGATTCGATAAGCAGCCCCGAGCTCCGGAAGGCCTCGGCATCGCTTGGATGCACGAAGTTAACCTCGAACAGCTTCCGCTGCATGGATTGCAGTTCGTGGATGTCCTTGACGGCAATGATGATCCCGTCCTTGATAATGGCGGCTCGGTCACAGGTTCTCTCGATTTCCTGAAAGCTGTGGGATGACATCAAGAATGTCGTACCGCGGGCTTTCTCCTCCAGAACGATCTCAATAAACACCTTCTGCATCAGTGGATCGAGTCCCGAAGTGGGCTCATCCAGAATAATGACTTTGGGATCATGCATGAAGGCAGCGACGATCCCAACCTTTTGTTTCATTCCTTTGGACATTTTACGAATCGGGGTCTGAACATCGAATTGTAGGCGATCGATTAATCGATTCCGCTTGGACAAGTCACGAATTCCCTGCATGTCGGCCATGAAATCCAGAAAGGTCTTTCCGGTCATCCCTTCGATAAAGGAAATTTCTCCTGGCAGATACCCTACATCCGATTGAAACTTCCCTTGTTCCCTCCAGGTATCCAGCCCATTTACCTTTACGTGTCCCTGATCCGGCTTCATAAAACCCATGATGTGCCGGATCGTCGTTGATTTTCCGGCGCCATTCGGCCCTAAAAAACCAAAAACCTCACCCGGCTCCACCGAAAAAGATACATCGAAGATGCCCCTCCCGTTGGAAAATGTCTTCGTCAAATGTTGAACGGTTAACATACCGCCACCTCCGGAAAATTGAAGAAATGAAATATTATAGATCGGATATTTCATATGTTATAATATACCTGGCTTGTGGTATCGTCAATGATTTTATGAAATTAATTTATGTTTAAATTTCATTAATTACATAACTAATCTTAGGAGTAAGGATGAAGGGATATGAACGGTTTTGAGAAAAGAGCGAATCTGATCAAAGAGAAGATTATGAGAACCACCTTGGAGCTGGTGCGAACCTCGGAGCTGAAGCGGATTCGGATTGCCGATATATCCAAGGCAGCCAAGGTATCGCAGGTGACGATCTATAATTACTTTGGCAGCAAGGAGGAGCTGCTGCGTGAGGTTTTTCGCAACTATTTTGATAAGGCGATCCGGGATTTCGAGGAATATATGAGCGAAGGTCATTCCTTGAAGGAGAAGATCGAACACATTATTTTTCTGGAGAAGGAGTCCTACAATGATTTCCCGCCCGGTTTGATCAAAGAGTTGTTAATCGATGACGAAGAATTGGCCCGTTATATGGACGACCAGTACAGGAACAAAGCTATTCCGCTTACCATTCAGATTATTGAGGAGGGTAAGGACAGCGGCGAAATTTCACCGGAGGTATCGACGGAACACATCCTGGCTTTTATCCAGCTGTACATGAATCAATATGAATCGATTCTGGCGATGGCCCAGCAAAGTGATGATATGGACGGCTTCCTGGAGGGGATGGTTCATATGTTCTTCTACGGTGTCTGCGGAAAGGCTTAATTCTCAGTAACACAAGTATTGGCCAGCATAGGTTTCTAATATAGGGTATATTTAATATAAAACGAATGGAGAATACGAAACGATGTCTACTTTGCCGAATTGCTCGAAATGTAATTCTGAATATACATATGAGGATGGGAACCTCTTGATTTGCCCGGAATGCGCTCATGAATGGACCCTGGAGTCCGAAGCGGAGCATGATGAAGATACGAAGGTCATCAAAGACGCGAACGGCAATGTTTTGGCCGACGGCGATTCCGTAACGGTAATCAAAGATCTTAAAGTAAAAGGCAGTTCCTCTGTATTGAAAATAGGCACGAAAGTGAAAAATATACGCTTGGTCGATGGCGATCACGATATCGATTGCAAAATCGACGGATTCGGGGCTATGAAATTGAAATCGGAATTTGTTAAAAAGATATAAGATGAGTTATCCCATTTCATCGTGGATATACGTAACAAAACCCTCCATTAGCGGAAGGGTTTTTCTCATTTAACCATGGCACGCCGTATAGCATCTGGTGCGCAACATGCACAAATTAATCGCGCCAACTGACCCGTCCCCATAATTCCAATATGTTACAATGTTAGGATGGAGTTGCTTCGAATAGGAGCTTCCCGCAATACGTGATGAAAGCAGGTGCAGCGTGGATATTATACTGTTTGTCGTCATTATTTTCGTAGCGTCCATCCTACAGACCAGCACCGGATTTGGGTTCTCTATCCTGGCTACGCCGTTTCTGCTGCTCTTATTTCAGCCTAACGAGGCCATTCAGATTAATTTGATTCTATCGCTTGTCATCTCGGCTGCTCTGATTGCGAGGATACGCAAGGATATCGACTATGGCATCCTCAAGCGATTGGTGATCGGAAGTGCGGCAGGTCTCCCTGTCGGCATCGTTATTTTTTCGCTTATCGATATTCGTTATCTGAAGTTAGGTGTTAGTCTGATCATTCTGGCACTAACCGTCATGCTGATGCTAAAATTCAGAATCCGCCAGAGCCATGGCAGGGATCTGACGGTAGGGGGGCTCTCAGGCTCTCTAACGACCAGCATTGGAATGCCGGGTCCGCCCCTGTTGTTATATTTCTCGGGGACCGACACGCAGAAGGCAAAGCTCAGAGGGACGACCCTCGCCTTCTATTTGTTCATCTATTCCCTGAGTTTGATCATTCAGGTCATCGTGGCGGGAACGAGCAAGACGGTCTGGGTGTCGAGTGGAATTGCACTTCCCTTGGTATTTGTCGGGCTGTTGATGGGACAGCGTCTATTCAACGTCATTAACCAGCGCGTATTCCAGATATTCACCTATATCATTTTGATCTTTACGGGTGTGTATATGCTCATCGAGAGTCTGTAAAGACGCTAGAGGTTCCAGCGACGAGGATTACTTCCCAGTTGATTCTAACAGCGTCTCCGCGAGCAGAGGAAACAGATTATCAAAAGCATGTGTATTCCCATCAAACACATACCCTCCCGGATAATCGGGGTCTTGGCCTCGGAATTGGATCATTCGATCATGCAACTGCCGGGCCCAAGGGAGGTCATTCGTTTTTAGCGCCAGGATAATAGCCAGGCCGTAGACGGCAGGCGACTCATATGTCGCGTCGGGCTTTCGTGTCTTCCGGTTGTAGCCGCCCGCCAGCTGCTGATTCTGCTGGAATTCTCCCTTGAGGAATTGTATGAGCTCCTTCGGCCGCTGATCCATCTCCGCCAGATGGATGCCAACGATTAGCTGGTCGATCAGATTGACCGATGCATCGTACTCATATTGACCGGAGCCGATCTGATAGATTTTGGGATAGAAGACGCCGTCAGAAGGCATTTGAGAGAGCAGATCCTGATACTGTTCATACTCCTGGCGGGACAGGATTCCGTTATTCTGCATTTCGCGCAGAGCCGAAATGTCCGCGTAGACCAGGCTTAACACGGCTGCCGATTCATTACGTTCAAAATCATGATAATCCACGAAATATCCTAGGGTTTGAGCCGAGGCTTGCAATGTGGAGCCGATCTCCTTCGCCAATTGAAGGTATTCTTCGTCGCCCCAGCGCTTGAACGCCTTCAGCAGGGCATCGAGAATTCGAAGATCATCGCCCAGCGCATTGGTCGTTACCTCGGATTCACCGTCCGGCCTGAGCTTCCACCGGATATAGGGCTCCTGCTCCTGATAGAGAAAATAGGTGGTGAGGAGCTGGACGCTATCGTCGAACCGCGATCGATCATCGGATAAAACGGCGTACTGCATCCAAAGCCCAAGTGACTCGGATAACGCCTCTCTTCCGGCAACGATGTCCGGGTGCTCGGAGGAAGCGGGCTTGAGATAGGTAGCAAGGGTACCATTATCGTTGGTCATATGCTCTTCAATGAAAGCTGCCGTCACGTCGGGATTCTCCTTGCTTTGGATGATAGAGTAGGCTATGAAGACGATGCCGGTTAGGGCAAGAGCGACGATGATAGCAAGAATGGTTTTCTTGCGAGTGGAAATCCAGGTTGTCATAGGTTCACCTCGAACATACTATTCTACGCCTGCGTTCCTAAAGCCTTTAAGAAGTCCTGGGGACGAATAAATATAGCTTCTCGGATATCGTTCGTTTATCCATAAAAAAGGCCGTCCCCCGGTGTCTGAAGTTACAGAACAACGGGGACGGCCTTTTAAACTTCAGAGTCTTACCATCCTTATCTCACCAGAAAAACTTCCGCTAAATGCGGTCTGTCTTCTGAGAAAGAACATCGATAGACGTCGTCTTTCTTAAAGCCATAGTCTGGCTAGTTCAAACTGACGATAGTGAGCCCCTGATCCTGCAAGTGCTTAATAATCTTCGGCAAGGCGTCCACAACTGCTTGGGATTCATGCAGGAGGATGATGGAGCCGGAAGCTTCGATGTGCTGGACATAATCGAGGATTTTATCCTCGTCGCGGGTCAGCCAATCCTCGGGATCCCGATTCCAGAGCACCATTTTACTGCCTTTCTGTTGGCTTAACGCCTCGGTCCGATCGTCAAAGGCACCGTAGGGCGGACGGAAGAGTACCAGCTTCTCGTCTGTAATAGGCTCAATAAGGTCGGCCACGCGGGTCAACTCTGCCTGCTGCTGTTCATAGGTAAGGCTTGTCATCTGGCTATGGGTCATGGAATGACTGCCGACGGAATATCCGTTAGCATGGATGGCCCTGACATAGTCGGGATGTTTTTTTACATTGGTGCCAACAAAGAAGAACGTTCCGCCAACCTCGTGTTTTTTCAAGACGTTCATAATATCGATGGAGTGCTGGGATGGCCCATCATCGAATGTAAGGGCTACATAGCCTTTTGGAAGGCCGAACGAGATGAACTCCTCCAGCTCCAGTTGCGGAATGGAAGCAGAAGAGGGTTTGATATCCTTCGGTTTGCTCTCCGCTGCTGCCTCCGCTGAGACTGCCACGGTTTTCCCGATGAGTGCGCTCCGGTTCTCGGCTAGCAATTGGATGACGGTCTCTGCTTCCGCCGTGGCCGTTGCTGCAGGGTGAGGCCGAATGTCACCGGGATACGAGTAATTAAATGAACTTAATAATACAACAAAAATCAAGCTCATCATGATTGCGCTTACCAGCTTAAGCGGAAGTTGGCGCCGTTTCCTTGCGAAGCGATTGGTCTTAATGTCCTCTTCGGCTTGCATCTCCTCGGGCTGATCCGTTTCGGATCGATGTGTGGACAAGAAGGGCAGCGTATGCAAGTCATCTACAAGTCGGATCTTCTTGATGGACTCTAATTCGTTCCTGAAAGGAACGGAGCAGGCAAATGAGAACCGCTCACTATGATCACGATATGTACGCGTAATGGAACCTATGTATTGCTGTTTGTTAGCATCCCATGCGGTATGTAAGGATAATCGGTATTTATGAACCCCGTCGAACTCCGCCACGGTTGCTATATTCGCTATGGTCTCGTTATCGGTTAACCATATTAGCTCCGCCGATTCTATAAGGGATAGCTTGATTCGTAGACCGAATGCTTCGGTATCCCTCTCGATCGCCAGCAGCTCTATGATTTTCCCATAGGATTCTGACATGATGGCCCCCCTTTCTCTAGCTGTTTATGCGGGTATGATTATTCCGATGGTGTATTGGAAGCCGTGGTTTTCGGTGAGAAGGAGAAAGACATCTTCTCTGTAAAATCATTGATGGTCTGCATCAGCTTGGCTTTATCATCCAGGATATTCTGGTATTGCTCCGCGTACTTCTGATTGGCAATCTCCAGCTCCCGAACCTTCTCTTCAAGCGAGTTGATCTTGAGCATGCTCTGATATTGCGTATTATTAGACTCCTCATAGAGCTTGTTGTACTTGGCGGTTTCGGTTTCCAACTGGTTGGAGAGCTTCTCGTACGCCAGGTTCGATGTTAGCTGGTATTCCTTGTAATCCTCGAGCAGCTGGTCGTAGGTCATCTGTTTGTTAGTCAGCACGTTCTCGAGTTCGCGGATTTCCTTGTTCTTCTCCTGAACCAGCTGATCTCTCTTGATCTGCTCATGCTTATACCGGTTAATCGTTTCGTTGGCGGTAAAGAGCTGATCCTCCAGGCCCCTATTCTTATAGGTCAGCAGCTGCCGTTCCTTCAGCATGTTCTCGATCGAAACAATGACATCGAGGCCGATCTTGTCCTGGTTATCCTTGGAGAATAGCTGTTTGTTTCCTTCTGCAGTGGGCAGTTCAGGCTCCGCGGAATAAGCTGCCACTTCTTCTGCCGTTACGGCAAGATTCTCTTGTTCGGCACTGTTCTTCTCGGGCTGGTTCTGATTCGAGCGGGCACTCTTAAACCACGCCATCCCTTTTTTCTCTGTTTCCCTGGCCAAAATATCAACTCCTATATATTTCAATGTTTCTATATAGAGCGCAATTAAAAAACGAGCACCACCGCTCGAATCGCCAAATCGGGTAATAAACAGTAAGATCAACCCAAGGTGGCGATAAAA
>NZ_JAGGRD010000073.1:0-13863 GCF_018613005.1 Paenibacillus sp. ISL-20 | reverse complement strand
AAGTGCAGTGTTTCAAACCCTACCCAAATCGAGTGCAAAAGACATCAAAGGCTCCGTGGTCGTACATACTTCGTGTGGTCTGCCCGTGAAGCTTGTTTTTGTGCGCAACCGGAATAAAAGACGGGAATGGCTTACCATTTTAAGCACAGACGTCACGCTCGATGCGACGGAAATCGTACGAATCTACGGCATGCGTTGGAGTATTGAGACCTTTTTTAAAGTCACGAAAAGCTATTTGAAACTGGGAACGGAATTTCAGGGTCGTTCCTTCGACCAACTGATTAGCCACACGACGGTTGTATTCAGCCGTTATTTGGCGATGGAATACGAACGGCGCGAAACCAGTGATGACCGGACACTTGGTGGACTCTTTTTTCTCTTTGCCGATGAGGTTCGCGATCTGGACTTCCAAACCGCTCTTCAGCAATTGATGAGTTTATTTCTCGAGATGTTTCAAGCGAAAACGAAAAAGAGCAAAACGTCTGTTTTTTGTCAACTACAAGAATGGATTTCTGGCTTACCCAGCTATATCAAGGGTTTGTTTGGAGACTTGAGCTCGAAAGTTGAGTTACTAAGTAAAGTGTCGTAATTAAAAAATTCCATGTTCTGTTGCCATATAGCAACGGAACATGGAATTTTGAGTTTACATGAGAACAAAAATGAATTTTCGCTTAAGGCTTAACTGGTACCTTTCATGCTATTACTTTTGTTGAATCATACGCTCAATAATTGTCGATCCCAATGAAAACGCTATTGCCGATCCGGTATAGAACGAATAAAGTAATATTGCCATCTCTGAACCAAAATAGTTAACATTGAGATAACCAAACCCCATTCCTCTGAAAAAGGGGACTAACAACGATGGAAGGAAACCAATAATAATTAGAATAATTGTAAGCATTATTATCGAATGCTTTTTGAGAACGGAACGAAAAACATAGGTGATGATAATATATAACGGTGTAATCAAGAAAATATAAAACGCAATGATACCTGGATACAATAGGTGATATTCGCTTCTTTCATCAATATTAAGTACAAAATGCGCTCCCCTAAACAAAAGAACACCAATAAAGTAACTAAGAATCAAAAGGATTGGATATAGCCAGACTCGCTGTTTCATCATATAACACTCCTTTTTCTATATGGGAAAATCATATCGAATCACCATATTACATAATCATCCCCTCATTTAACGCTATTATTATATTTGAGCAAAAGAAAGATCTAATCAAAAATTTCCAATGTCCATAAAATGGCCTATTTGTTTGCTTGCATATGGCCATCCCTTTAAAATTATCTACAAACAAATCCAAAAAAATTAAATCAAAACGAAACATTTTACATTTATTCCGCATCTATACTAAATGTAATACATTTCACCAAAAATAACCAAGGAGGATGGTCCATATGAAATGGAAATCATTTTTTCTCACTTGCTTTGCCTTATTTTTTGTAGTGACAACGGCACAAGCAGCCACACCTATATCAGTCGTTGTTAACGGCAAGCACGTTCAAACAGACGTTGCTCCTTTTGTCCAAAAAGGGACTACTTATGTTCCGTTGAGAAGTATTGAACAGATTGAAGGACTTGCCGTTAAAAGCTGGAATAACAAAACTAAAACACTTGTCATTGCTGACCCAGGCAAGCAACTAACCTTGCGTGTAAGTCAAACTCATTCGGAGTCTCCGCAAATTAAAAATGGTCGTGTAATGGTCCCTATTCGCTTCATAGCGGAGAATTTCAATAGTGATATGGCTTGGAATCCTCATACAAAAACTGTTCATGTGGCAAAGATAAATGACAAGACAAAAGCAAATCTGAATTCGGCTGACATAACTAAGGCTCGTGTAACTGCGATTAACCTCCCGAAAATTTCCACTTTAAAAGAACTTACCCCAGGAGAAAGCAGCGCTGGCTATTTTCAATTGTTCTTTCCTGAAGGAAAATCAAATTCATTTTTTACAATAAAAAACGGTATTATCGATTATTACGAAGTTAAATCAAATTCAGCATGGCATACATGGAGTGGAAAACTGGGTGGAAATCAAAATAAAATCTGGTTTCAAACAAAGAGCGGAATATCAAGTGAAGTAGGGCAACGTCCTAAAATCAATGACCGGTTATTTTTTTATAACATCTCTGAACATGCAGGGCAGTCCCAGTATGGATCCATCTCTACAGATGGAAAAGAGACCATACTTGGAAGCAAGGATATTGAAAACTTAAATGATTTATACCCAATTCAAGGTGAAAACTAAGCAAATTGAAAGCAATAGGCAGTATGAAGCTATCCTTTGATAGCTTCATACTGCCCTATTTTGCTTTATTTTGCACTAAGACTCGTAGAAAGTGGGACAGCAGAATAACCCGTAAAATTAGCGCCCCATCTGGTTTAGTAATGTGTACGCGCTCATACGTATGTCCTACGGATGCGTCCCAAGGAACATATGCCCAACATTGAAATGTACCCCGTGTAAAGAACATTTTTAAAAAAAGGTTAGGCACTCTG
The DNA here is from genome assembly GCF_018613005.1 of Paenibacillus sp. ISL-20. Taxonomy (NCBI): domain Bacteria; kingdom Bacillati; phylum Bacillota; class Bacilli; order Caryophanales; family Paenibacillaceae; genus Paenibacillus; species Paenibacillus sp. ISL-20. The sequence continues at coordinate 11,350 of NZ_JAGGRD010000073.1, read as the reverse complement.
AAGAAGATGGTTTCTGTACTGTACAGGAGTGATCTTCTTCAAGTTCCATTGATATTGATAGTGGTTGTAAACTGTGTTTTTTGCAACTGAAAAAGAACCCTTCTTTAAGGGTCCTTTCATTTGAAATATTATTTTAAACGATTATCAGTTGGTGATATGTCCGTTATATTTCCATCCATTAGATGATTTAATAAAATCAATATAGAGCTCAGAAGATCCATCTGGTGAGACCCTGGCCAAGGCAATTTGAAACTTATCTTCTGATTCTTGTACATACCCTCTATATTCAAGTTCCTTTAGATTAATAGGTTTAAGTAGAGGAATTTCTCCAATTTCAGTGGTCAATGTTTCGCTGTCTTTGGATATTTTCACATCCGGTGCGGCTACGGACTGTAAATAATCAAAATCTTTATCGGACATAGCAGAAAGGACTTTAAAAGATAAGTTTAAGGTATCACGAATATTTTCCATTAACTCTTCATTTTTTTGATTATTAGTGCTGCCCTCAAGTTCGCTTACTTTCTGTTTAAGATCATCATTCTCTTTCTGCAAAGCCTCTTTTTCTTGATCGACGGTTATTGTACCTTGACTTGAATCATCTGGGGCTGCCTCCTGATTGTTACAAGCGGCTAAAGAAAGGGTTGTGAATAGAGACAAAACAATCAGTAATTTCTTCATTGTTAACCTCCCTTTTTGGGCATTATACCACAAAATGGATAATCGTTAAAAACTAAAGAAAAGACAATACGATATCAATAAAGACATAACCAAAAAAACGTTTACTCTGGCGGAGTAATCGTTTTTTGGCTATGTCTTTTATTCTTCAACGATTGCTTCTCTCTTCATTTCATCTGATTTTACATCAAACATGTTATCATAAAATTCTTGAAAAGTACCAGGTTGGGGAATCGTAGCAGCAAAATTATTAATGCCGCGTGTGATTGCTCTTGCAGCCACTTGTTTGTGGGATACAAGCTTATTTCGGTCAGATACATTGTCGATAAACAAGATTTCCGGAAGGATAGCCCATGCATTAGTGTATCTTGGGTCGATAACATATATGTTATCACCATTACGTTGACTCGGTGCTTTTTTGACTCCTCGGTTTGTGGTAGAAAGATCAGCAGCAAGTGCGTTGTTTACATACCTTGCGAGAGAATTAGTGTTTGCACTCGATAAATCCTTGTAACTTCACGTCTTTTTTTTACGTCTTATATTAATGAACTCAGAGTATTAGGAGGTTAACTAATGAAAAAAATATCGCAAGTCTCAATCGCGATGCTATGTGCAGCGGCTCTAATTGTTCCAAATAACAACATATCTTCAGCAGCTTCAAATAAGGATACACATGTAATCATCAACAATACAAATCTTTCCTCTGAAGACATACTTCTAAAAAATAACCAAGTGTTTATTACCTTAACTGGAGCCAAGACTTTAGACGATTTAACATTTAAGTGGAACAATAAGACAAAGCAAGTAACCGTAAAAGGAAAAGAGACTAATTTAATACTCACGATCAATAAAACAACTGCACAAAAGAATAGTGAAACCGTAAAACTTAGCTCTGCTCCGTTCATCCATAAAGGAAAGACAATGATTCCTTTGCGTTTTGTTACAGAAGCAATGAGCAGCTCCGTAACGTGGAATCAGTCGATCCAAACTGCATTTATCACAAAAGCAAGTTCAAAACTGACCAATGATTATAAAAGCGACGAACTTAGTACTGCAAGAAATGCAGCAATAAATTTGCCAAGAGCTTCTCAACTATCGAAAGGATTTGAGCCGTCTTTGGATACGTTTAGTGTTCAATATTATTTCCCTGAACAAGTATCTGACCAGTTTGTAGAAGTAAATAACAACGTAGTTAGTTACTATAAAATTTCTAACAATACGACTTATCTGAAATGGCAGGGCCTCCTAGGTGATAAACCAAGCACAGAAAACGAACTTTATTTTATTAATAGAGCTTTAACAGATGAAGTTGGAACACTTCCATCATTTAAGGATACAACCTTTGCAAGCTTCCGTTGGATGCCTCATGTTGGGTCAACGGGCTATAGCCTAATTAACAAACAAAACTGGAATGATGTCATATTTAAAGATCAGAAAGTTGAGCAAAATAATGTGAATGAGAATTATATTATCGTCGATATTCCTGAAGAATAACTCTATAGTTTCATGCAAAGAGATGACGTTTGATAAACTCAGACGTCATCTTTATTTGTTTAAAACTTAAACCACTTCTCAAAAGAAAAGAAATAAGAGTCAGATGAATATGGACCAGCTGATTATTTCACTGTTGAAGACATCGGAGATGTATATTACTCCAACTCCGACTATTGGATTGATGTTTGGTATGGCTTCTGTATTACATGTTCACTAGCATGGTTTTGGCCGAGCCAAAGTAAGTGGCCAGAACAGATAGTGTATATAGACCTTCTCTCAGTTGCAGACCTACACCGATGACCGTGTTTTAATAATTTCGATAATAACTCCATTTACTTACTTTGTTTTGAATTTAGTATTCATATTAAGAGAAACTAAATGAGGACCCTGCCGTGTAGGCAAGGGGCCCTCGGTAGCGTCAAGAATTATGTGTAAATGAAAATATCCTTGTCTTGTAGAAGATTGTGCTAGTCATTGGTGGAGAACATAGCCAGTAGCTCCGATCGAGCTTGATCAAAGCCAATATGACACCGTGTAGCGAAGCGTTGGTTATAGCTTTCAAACTGTGAAACCAAGAATTTCTCAAGAGCTTCTTCATGTGGAAATTGCTCTTTGCGCTTGGTATGTCTCTTAATTTGTTTATTGAAGGATTCAATTAAATTGGTTGTATAAATGCTTCTCCATATGGGCTTTGGAAAGCTGTAGAATGTGAAGATATATGGATTTTCTCGTAGAGATTTAACGACCTTAGGATAAGTAGATTTCCACTTGTCACAGAAGGTTTCTAGAGCTGCTTTACCGGCTTTCTCATCGTCCGCCCGGTACACCGATTTAAAGTCTCCACAAATCTCTGCACGATCAGATACTCGGACTTTATGGGCAATGTTACGTGCTAAATGAACACAACACGTTTGGTATTTGGCATGTGGATAGACTTCTCCAATTGCATCTACAATGCCTTTCAATCCATCTGAGACAAAGAGAAGTACTTCTTGTGTACCACGTTCCCGAACGTCTCGCAGGAGTTCTTTCCATACGTAGGCCGATTCGGTTGGCGCAATGGTGTATGCTAAGACTTCTTTTGAGCCATCTTCACGAATCCCAACAGCAAGATAAATCGCTTCCTTAGACACAGTTTCTCGCTTAACCGCAATGTAAGTCGCATCTAAATAGACGCAAACGTAACGTTTAGTTAGCGTGCGCTTCATGAAAGCCTCTACGTGTTCAATCATAACTTTGGTCATGTTAGATACGGTTTGAGGCGTGTAATAGTGTCCGTACATTTTCTCGAGAAGATCAGCAATCTCTGTCATCGTCACACCCTTCTGGAACATGTGAATGACAAAGGATTCAAGCGTATCATTGGAACGCTTGTACGGAGCTACAGTCTGCTGTTTAAACTCTCCGTTGCGATCTCGTGGGATGTTGAGCTGCAGGTCACCATACTCGGTGCGAAGTGTACGTGTGTATCCACCGTTACGAGAATTTCCTGAATTCACCCCAATACGATCATACTTTTCATAATCTAAGAATGCCGTTAATTCCGTTTCTAACAAGCGATTCATAGCTATTTCTAGGTGGGAACGAAAAACTTCAGTCACATCCTGTTTCGTGACTAGAGCTTGGACTAAATCTGATGTAAAATGATTCATAGGGAAGACCTCTTTTCTATGAATTGTTGTGTGGTAACTCAATTCTACAAGAAAAGGTCTTCCTTTTTGCTATTTATCTATTTACACAAGATATTTTACGCTCTCGGGCCCTCTGCAATGTAACCATAGAAATCGAAACTTTTTTAACGGAATTATCGTAAGAAATATAAATATCCTTTTTACAAGAAATTATGTTCGGTATAGTTAACAAACTTGGTTCAAATTCCATTTAAACATCAAAAAAGGGGGCGTCAGACTTATGGATATCTATGAAATCACTTTATCTAAGTATAACTATGATTTGTTAAAATCGCCGCTAGTATCGTATAGGGGTTGTTGAATCAAGCCCCACATCTACGTTTTATAGCAATAGATTCGAATCATAACCACCCGTCCAACGGGTGGTTTGCACTTGGGGTATAACCCCCTGTTGCCAAACTGCGCCTAAAGACGCTAGCCTGACCACAAATCTGTTCAGGCTCAGTGTAATTTGTCACTTCCACTTACCAGTTAAACTGGTTTACTTCTTCTTGCTCCTATTGTTGCTGAATGGATCTTCATACTCTTTTACACTCCGTTTATCTATTGCTTGGTCATGTGCCTCTTGTTCTCGAATGTATTTTGCTACGGTTGCTTCGTTCAACATAATATCCTTCTGCCCAAAATTTCCGATTCATATTTATACTTTAATTGTGCATGCTTCTCAAAGATCATTAGCGCACTTTTCCCCTTCAGATATCCCATGAAGGATGATAATGAAATTTTGGGTGGTATCGCTACCAACATGTGTACGTGATCTGGCATCATATGACCTTCTATGATCTCTACTCCCTTGTACTTACATAAACGTTTCATAATTTCGATTAAATCTTTCCTCACTTGATTATAGATCTCTTTCCGTCTATACTTCGGGGTGAATACAATGTGGTATTTGCACATCCACTTTGTGTGAGCTAAACTATAGCTCTTGTTTGCCATCTAAGACCATTCCTTTCACCCCGCCTGAACATCTCAATTCTATCGGGATGGTCTTATTGGTCAAACCCTCGATCCCTCCACCCGCATAGCGGGTGGTTTTTTGTTTCGCACGTTTTACGCGCTCAACCGGCTAAAGCCTAAACAACAAGGCGGCTCCTTACGAGGGAGCCGCCTCTATTTTTTGTATGGGTTTTAATCTATATTTTCAATACCCCATTCTCCTGCATCGTTTTTAGTAAGGAAGTAGGTAATACCTTGATTTTCAATACTCCCGTCTGAGGATTTTTTTGCAAAGCGCACGCCTACTCTAATTTGTTCTGGCTGATCGACTTTTTCTATAAGATCCAAATCATAGAACATAAATTGATCGCTTTCGTTTGTGTAATAGAAGCCTTCTCTTATAGATTCCAAAGACTCCTTATTCCGATTCTCTTTAAACTTTTCTTTGTTGTTCTCTGTCCTATTTATGAAGGCTAATACAAAGAAGGTTTCCAGTCTTGGAAACCTTCTTCACTTGCTAGCCTTCATCTTTAAATGTTAGTCCTGAGAAAACCGTATACGATGAAAGTCCCTTTGCCGATCTTTCAATTTTTTTAATTAGATATTCATCTGCTTTCGATGGTTTCGGGGTTACATCAATATCCCAAGTATTTTCTACAGGTGACGAGAGACCGACATACGATACGAATTTAACACGTACTTTGTACTCGCCCCTACCGTCCACTGTCCCCGACTTTTTCGCATCGATGATGTCATGATCTAATAATGAAGGATAATTACCACCCACAGGAACATAAACTCCTGGGGCAATGAATGTCTTATCAAAACCTTCAACAACAAGGCTCTTAACCAATTCTTCATCCTGGCCATCGTACCCTAGAATAAACTGGTCAATCACTCTCTTGACCGCAGCCCACTCCTCACCATACGTATCACTGAGAGATTGATTCCAAACATCATTTACTGCTGGAGCATTAGAAGTCCCTTGTTTGATGGATACTGTCTGCGACTTGGGATCCCATGAAACGTTGGCCCCAAGTGCCTTAGAAATGGTACTGATTGGTACCATCACTCGGCCATTTACATTCTTAGGAGCAACATCAGTCGCGATACTCTCCCCATTCACAACGATTTTAATTTTCCCAGACCCGAAAGCGTAAACCCCGCCTATTACCAACGAAATACTTAGGACTACTGCTGAGACCGAGAATAACTTTTTTTTGTTCACTAACAATACCTCCTCAAATGATCTGCATTAATATAAACGCAATCTATGTTCAATTTGTTGCCAAAAAAGTAAAAAACTATTTATATTCAATTACCCATTGCCAAACATCCCTATACACCCCAAAAAAAAATATCTCGTCCTCTTTTCCCTCCAGGCATTCACACTTACTTAGAATAAACGAAAAAAATTTAGCGCACTAATTAACGTAGTTATCTTTATGGATATTATATCCTCATAACGCATTCCGTAACGATACGCAATATGATATAATCATAAAAAAGTAATATAATTGCAAAAATGTAACCGAATAATTTGAAACAATTTAACAATTAAAGTCGTAAAAAATATACAATAGAGGAAACTATATCCTCAGTACGAGAACACATGTTTGGTATAATTAACAAGCTTAGTATAGATTAACAAAAGGGGGCGCGACATATGGTAATTTACCAGGGCAAATTCTCTACTAATCAATACGATTCGTTGAAACCACGACTATCAATGGAGCTTCACCTACATATCATGGATATAATGGAATCAAGTCCTACCTCTAATTTCTTCTGCAAGATCAGTGAGAACTATCCGAATATGCTCATTTGTTTAGTAGAAGAAAATCAATTGGAATCGTATATAATGTGTCACATTTTTTCATTTGATCATATTGGAAATGAATACTCTTATCAAACCGTTACAAAAGAACAGATAGCTTTCTTAGAAAGCTATCTGAATGAGCTCAATCTTGTTTAGTGGACCCTTTTTGTTCTTGCATCACACGTTCATGTTCTTCTTCAATCGTTTTCGAGAGCAGGTCTGTAGCTGTCATGTTAAGCTTCTTGGCAGCTTCAGCCAATTGTTTTTTAATATAAGCCGGAACATCATAATGAAACTTTACCTTGTTACCGTAAGCCAATGCCTTCCCCTCCTATTGACCCATGACTTCTTGATACTTTTTCTCGATGATACGAATTAACAATTGCGTCGCGGACATGTCCTGCAAAGCAGCCGCTTCAATCAGCTTTTCTTTGATCTCCGATTGGAACTCATATGGCAACTTTAGCTTAGGCTCAACCATACGACCTTCTAATGTTCGCTCAGCATCTATTGCAAGATCCACTAACAACTGTAACGGCGAATCAGCCGAGACCTCTCTCCCATACTTAGGAAGTACGCGAATTAAGTATTGTTTCAGAGCTAGTTGATTTTCTTCCGGAATTTCAATACTTAAGCCATCATTGTTGACCTTAATTTCGCAATCCACATTATAACCAAAAAGGTTAATCATGTATTTCATATGAACCCTCCTTATCGCTTTTGTTATTATATAGTGAAACGTTACGTACTACAATATCTCTTCATCTTTCTTAGAGTCGATTTTCAATAATTCTGTAAATATCCCATTACCCTTCGCCTTATAATTTGCTAACAGGCCTAGCGTAGCCATAACGACCAATTGCGATTGGGATAGACCTGTCTGATTGGCCATCTTTTCTAATTCACTTTTCGCAGGATCAGGAAGATAAACCGTCAGCCTAGGGGGTTTTTCTTTATTAATCATCCATGCTTCCTCCTAATTAAATAACATATCTTATGTGTTATTATAACATATATTATATGCTAAATCATTAAAAATATAGCGTAACGAAACGTAATATAATAGAATGTGATTATCAAATACAGAAAGGAGGTACTTTTATGGAATTCGAGGCCTTTGTACAACTCATTGGAAATGTTGGGTTCCCAATCACATTATCCCTGATCTTACTCCAGACGATACTTGTCAAATTCAATAAGCAGATGGATGCGTTGGAAAAACGTCTAGGACAACTGGATAAAACTATGAATTTATTAGTTAGGTCTTACTATCAGAGTTCACCACCACCCCCACAAACTAAGGAAAAAGACCATTAGTTATTAGTAAAAGAGTATCTTGAAAGAGATATCGAATGATATATTTCGTAACGTAACGATATATATTACGATGTAACTCGGACTTTCCTTTAGTACACTTATTGGTTATTTTGCCAAGATTCCTGGTCAAGGACAAGTTGGAATGGCTGCTCTTCAATCTCTCGGTTTACGTACGAGGTTATCAGGGCTATCGCCGTAACACCATATACCTTTGATAGATCCTTAAAATCGGCCTTCTGGGTGGCGACCATTCAAAAGGCCTGTCCGGAAACCTCTCATGGTTTGCATCCAACAGTTCGCGCTATAGAGCAATTGAGTTTGAGTGCTCATTCATCGAGTATACGTATACTTCATCTGCGGGTCGCTAAAGTCTTCGGTATGTTCAAACTGCAGCTTCTCCTCATCGACTTCAGTTACATGATGGGACATGGTTTAGCACTTCCTAAATATCAACCCAAAAAAAGGGCTGTCCAACGACAGCCCTTTTTTTCACATTAACAGCCTAAGTACTAGCAAAAGAACAGTAAAAATGTATCAGAAGGCAGAGAGAAAGTACGAGTCTCAAGTGGTTGAATCATCTCAGCGTTTACTGAACACCCACTTTCAAAGAGAAAATACTTTGAACTGAATCTTCCTTGTCCCCTTCTTGATGAAGATAATACGTGTACGGTATATACAGTACGTCCTTCTGCGTTGGTGTTACCGTCATAGAATGAATATTTGCTGAAATGAACTAATTCGTAATTAGTCGCTGATCTTTAAAATGAAACAACAATAAAATTTATATTGCGTAACGATACGCTACATGGTAATATAAAGAGAGTTAAACAAGCTGCTTAAACTTATAAACTGCGGGGTACAGGTTATGAGTTTAATATCCCAGTAGCTCTTTAACACAAATTATATTCTGTAAAGTAGTATTTTGTATTATTTGGTGAATGAAGAGATCTATACAAAAAGAATGATTATATTTCTATCTCTTCCTCTACCAACCAAACCATTAACAAAATATAAATAATGAGAGGATGAAAAAATATGTCTACAGCAAAATATACTAGTACGACTTATAACTCCCGTGAGGTACGCATCATTGAAGCTGATCCTGAAGCAGTTGCAGTTGAAAAGATCTCTGGTACTGTTATGAATTCAGGCAAATATGGCGTTAACGGAACATTCTTCAATAATTCAAATGATTTCTTAGGAATCGCAGTAAACAGGGGGACTGGTATTGGTGGAAATGCTACATTTAATGCCTATGGTCAAAAAAGACGAGGAACTTTCTACAGCTATCAAAAAGAAATCGGGAATTTCCGAGTTCAGGAAGTAGCAAATGTTCAAAAATTATCTGATTATCCTACTTTCCCCAATACGAACTACTTTGCAATTGGTGGGTTGAACTTGTATGCCAATTTAAGTATTGATAAGACAGAATTTTACCGTCGTTTAGATGTTGATGAAGGGGCTGCTAGTGTTAACGACGTTATCAACAAGAGCACTAATGGTACCTACTCTGACCCTAGTTTACGTGCACGTACAGCAATTGGAATTAATTCAGCTGGGAAGATTGTTTTAGCTGTATTTAAATCTGAAACGCCTTGGGGCATGCGTGAATTTATGCGTAGCAAAAACTGCTATCAAGCCGCTTATTTGGATGGCGGTGGATCTTCTCAAATGCGCTATAAAAGTGGTAGCACTTCAGGAACATTTGACCCAACAGGAGTCGCTCGTCCTGTGTATAGTATGGTTACAGTTAATCCAACATCCTGGACGTAAAAATAGGGGGGACTCCCCCTATTTTTTAATCTATGGACATGATCTTCCATTTTCCTTCTTCTTCATTAAATGAAATATAATACCAAAATTTGCGTTCTTCATTTAACATATTATCTTCAAGTGATTTGACGGTTAATTTTATCGATACGTTTCCTTGATTCCCCTTCATTTGTTGGAATTCATCTACCTCCAAGCCCAGAATTTCAAAAGAAGGTAAGCCGTAGTCTTGGTTATCAAATAATTCTTTGAACTTATCTTCGTCTTTTAAATTCACATATTTTGCATAAAGATTAATTAGTTTAATCATTTCCTTTTGAGTGCCTTCATATTTGCTTTCATCAAGCGGTGTAAATTGTGTTACATCATTTTCTTGTTTAGGAACCTCTGTCCAGGTTTTCTGTTCCGTATTAGTAGGTATCTCTGTTGTACTTCTGCAACCACTAAGTAAAATACTAAAAACAATGATAGCAGCGCATAGCTTCTTCATAACGTCCCTCCTAGAATGGTTATTTCTCAAATACAACAATACCATATATTGGTTTTTATTTAAATTATAGAGAAAACAAATCAGAAAAGGATTTTTAATAACTTGATCCAGAACCTCAATTTTCTATAATCCCCCCAGCAGCAACTAGCCGTTTAGTAATATTTATATCCTCACTTGATGGTGTTTACCACGGGGATATTCGCAGTGCAAGGGTCTGCCCGAAGGGATGGGCATTCTCGAAAGAGAACAGCCACCCTTGCTCGGAGGATGGCCGTGTGGTTTGCTATGATCAACGGCTACGACTCAAGTTCCCGATGTGCCTGGAGAAAAACGTAAGGAGTTACAGCTACAATATGGAAGAGACAGCGAATCAAATCGCCTCTGGCTTCGTATCGAATGATCGAAAGATCAGCAGTGAGCAAAGCATGCAAATCTTTTGGGAAGGTTTTTTCACCGTAGAGGTTGCATCGAGGGCCAGGCATCTGGCCACCAATTGAATCCGTGGGACCGCCACGCAGGCGGTCCTTCCTTTCGCTTATCCAAAAGAGGAGGCCAAACGGCAGGTCTTGCCGGTGTTAAGCGCATGAAACGCCTGCTGAAGCTTTTGTGAGTTAATGAAGTTTTCAAAGAGCTAAAACACCCGTATAACGTAGCCGTCATAGCCTGCTTGCCACACCGGTTCTCGTATTGCAAGGGTCTGTCTGAAAGACCGGCAAAGCCGCCCTTTTACGAAGAGGTTCGGTGTGGCCGGCTAGGATGGTGGTTACGTTATGTTTACGGGCGTGCGATTTGAAATGCGGAATAACCGAACGACTGCGAAGGTTTCTTTTGCGTGGAAACCGGCGGTTTCCCTACTCCTGGTCAACCTGCATCCTAGCTTCTCACGATCTTTAGATGGATCTGCTGTTCTAGATCAGTAATTTTAAACAAAAAAGCACCTGGATTAGATCCAGACGCTTTCCCCTCATTTGTCTTCATTTCTTATTTCTTATCAGACCGCATCGATATACCACATGTCACCGATCAGTTCCGTTGAGAAGATAGTATGATCGAATCATTGTCTATACTTAACGAATACTCTCCAATAGTCTGCAGTGTTTCGGAACTCTCTTGAAGCCCATTGTTAATTGCCTCAGCTATATAGAGCGCAATTAA
>NZ_JAGGRD010000072.1:0-10819 GCF_018613005.1 Paenibacillus sp. ISL-20 | reverse complement strand
TTAATTGCGTTTTATATAGTTCTTTTTTTAATGAATTATTCGAATCAAAATAAGCTGCTAAATTAGCCATATCTTGTCCGTATTCAGGATTAGGAGGAGACTTAATTTCCAAAGTGCCCTTTGAACCTTCAATTGAAAAGTCATATGTAATTGCATTTTTCAACATAAAATGTATTGTGTTTGAGCTTTCATCAACTTTCATCTCTGAAATATCACTCATTTCATAATCATTATTGACTAGAAAATAATGATAATTCTCAACCAGTTTTAGAGAGTGCATCACCACTTCATCACTTCTTACCATACAACCGGGTAAGACCAAAAAGAACACAGATACAGCAAGTATAGTAAGTTTAATTTTTCTCCAATTCATTACTTTCACCCTTCCCTGTGTCTTTCTCCCTTTTCCTGAAGGTTCCACAAAAGCTCTGCAAAATGCTTCTGAGAACTAACACCAAAATACCGAACAAGTCTCAACTCATATGGTGTCTTCTGTAAAAGTTCGGCAACCGACGTACACCCCGTTCGATGCAATGAATTTGAAATGCGAGCATTGATTTGGGTATCTGGGGACAATTCAACGAGCTCATGAATAGATTTCTCCTGAATATGCTGCGGTAAAGAGACCAATTCCATAAGTGGCTTAGAATCATTTTTCGCTAAGAAAAACCACATTGTAGAAGATTCTTCATTTAAAAGAGCGCGCTGTTTGGCCTCCTCAACTTTAGGGTAAAGAATATGATAATTTGGATCTTCTCTATTCTTGTTTAATGAATCGATCAAATAATCGAGCTCTCCTAGCGATAAATTCCTTATAAAAGCCATCTTCCATCCCCCATAATAAGTAGTAGGTATACACTGTATTTGAAAAGTCACTCATTTACCTGCTGCATGATCCGATTTCCTACTTGGATCCCTCGAACTCCAACCCATATTGTACCCAGCGCTGAGACGGTCATTTTAACCTCATTGGGGATACCAAGTAACGTGGTCGAGATCCACCAAGCAAGCATTAACCAACCTGCCCACCAAAAGGCAAATCCAATTTGTCGAGCCTCCAGTGACGGTCTAAGACGCAATTGTTCCCGAAACATATATTGCGAAGCTCCAAGGACGATAAACATAATAGCAACTCCCCACATACCTTATCTCCTTTCCGTTTCCGGCCGCAGCTCACTTTCTCGTCACGATATTTCGCTTCTTCATAATGACGACTTGTCCAGTTCTTACCAAACACGCCGAGCAGTATCTTTTGCCTTCAGTATTTTTCAATGGGTTGCTATTCACATTACGGCATTCTGGACAAACAAAAGTTTCACCAGTTTTCTTGAAGTTGCTATGCGTTCTTCTACCCCTTGATTTTTTTAACTTATGCGAAGTCCCGTTAGAACCTCTAAATCCCATAATCATTACACCTCAAGCCAGCTTAATCTTATCGACAGTATAATTCTACCATTCCACTATCGACAACAGTACCCAAAAAACGTGATTTACTGAGGTTTTCTACAATCATAGGAACGCAAAGGAGGATCAGAAGAGCAATGAAATCTACCGGCTCTTAGCAGCTTGCTGCTTAGAGCCGGTAAGTCGCTTGCCCTTCCCGACTGGACGAGCTGGGGGACCCAAGCTTATTTAATATGGAATTGCTACTTGACCGTTTATTTCATAAATCAGATGATGTGAAAACTCATCAGATACCATGGATCGGTAATCTGGGATATGCATAAGTCGCATCATCTCATCTGAACGGAACATTCGCCAACGCTTTTTGCACTAAATAACCGAAAACCATCCCAGGATCCCATTGTTCCACGAAATTAAAATCACCGGCCAGCACCGAAAATGGCCGAATTTGAGAAATCCAGATCCAAACTATTGCACAAAATATGATATTGAGACATATATCTAAGGAAAATAATATAAATCCAGTCCATGTATTGCCATTATTTACATCCGAGGATAAAATAAAGGGAATATATAGCAGTTAGTTCACGGTAAGACGGAGCAATGAAAGAACTCATAACATCTATAGGCTTACCCTAGTTGTCAGCCTTATGCTAAACGGAGGTGCGAATGAAGTTATATCTTTCTTATGTTGTTATTATGATCGTCGTTTATTTTATTCTGGATAGAACCTTATTAAAACGTAATCGAAAGGAAATTGAAAGCACGATTTACACTGGAGCTTACCAATGGATCAATAACATTACCGGTATAGTTTTTATCTTACTAATAGTACTTATGGATACGAGTCAAATAACCCCATGGCCAGGACTGTTGTGCACTTTGTATTTCTTTTATCGGATGGTTATAGAAAGAAAACATAATAAGGAATCGAATATTCATGTGGTATCATTGACTATGTTGGTTATTTCAGTAGCTTTTACAATTTTTTGTTTTATTTTTTGGGGAGATAAAGTTTCGATCTTATTTCCGATTTTTAAATAGAAAAATTAAAACTGCCCTAAAGTCGCTTGTGACTTTAGGGCAGTTTACATTAACTCTGACCGATCCAGTTTCCATCCATTGTTTGAAGGCGATTAATCGATGCTTGTTGAATATAACGGATCTCTGCACGACCTGAAGAAGTTGTGACGATGTATTCAAGGAATGCAACATCGAGCTCAACGCGTTTATATCTGTTGGTGTTTTGCGCCATAAACACAAGTGCATCATTCAATTTTCTCAAGCCTTCTTCAAGTGCTTTTTCCAATTGAAAAGAACTGACAATTGCTTTAATAACCTCCCATGTTGTATAGGAAGCACCTACAACACCAGCCCACGGCCCAAAGGCTGCTCTACCAAAGATAGTGAGGACTAGACCTGCATTAAGTCCGATAGCATTGAAATCTGACAGAATCTTTTCCACTGGATGCTTTTTTTTCACAGCATCCAATACAGCGGTGTTTACCTGTACTGCTTTACCCAATTCACTAATATCCAAATCCATAAGTCCGGTGTATTCACGCCAATCCATAATAGTTCCTCCAATAATATAGTTATTTAGTTATCGGAACTAATGGGATAATGACCTCAATAAACCGTATCCCTCAGCTTACCGGGTCAATCAGCTCCCTTTAACTATTTCTATAATACTATATAGCGTTACGTTACGCAATATATTATTATAATTTTTTTTCTAGTTTTTAATTTCTTGCTGTAGTTTCAACTGTCATCTTTTTTTATTGGGCGTGTAGAAACTTCACTTTGGTGATAGGTTCTAACTAACAAATTCATTGCTTTATCAAGTTGACTCAGACGCTTCTCTAAAGAGTCCATTTGTTTTATTAAACTTAACCAGTATTGTTTGTAGCAGAATGAGCGATAGGGCAATTGGAAAACTCACATTGCCAACCAATACAGCATACCCTCGAGTCCTCGAAGATACCGATCCCAAAGCACGCATCAATCACCTTCTCATGTACATAAGGAAAGAAAGGCTGTAAAAGCTTCTTCAGCTGCATGTATGATGTGCTCTTGTAATACTGTGGAACCTGTTCAATCATAACCACACTGGCAGCAGAAGGAACATAGTCCGTATGCTTCCGGGTCAAATCCCCCAGAAATACAGATCCTCCTCTGAAATTATGCATGTAGGCATCAATCGCAGCCGGCCACATATCCAGTCCACCGACTGCCTCGTAAAAACCAGAATCACAAAGTGCGGCTGTTGCGAGACCTCCTCCAGCCGGCGCAGAATACAGTCGAAGCTTTTGCAATTCCACGCCTTGCAGCATCGGCTTCTCTACGAAAAATAGATCAAAGGAACGTTCCCGGCAATGACAATCATTCCGTCACTAATCAGCAGATCAATTCGTTCCCGAGCATGGATGACAGCCGTTACCTCTTTACTGCATGCTTCGTACAAAGGCCGAGGATGAGCCCAGCTAGGACGTTTACGTTTGGAAATCGTGCGCTCCATGGAATCGCTGCGAGTCAAAATAATCGCATCACGCGTAATCGTTTGCTTCACACCTTGTCCAACTGTAAAGTCGGTTGCTTCCAATGATGTAGGCTCAATCCAGATCCGAGTATTTTCACGGTGATAACCGGTTATCATGTTACGCACTAATTTCACGGCCATGCCATTTTTCGCCCCTTTTACGATTAGCGGTATGGATTTATGAGGAGAAGCTACCTAAAAGCTGATCAACTTTCTGCAAGAAATAACGATTCATTTTTCGATGCATGAAAGCTTCGACTCGGTCAGTCTTCGTCTCCGTCCACGCTTGAAGTTCATGTTTATGAATCCTTACATGGTAGACAACTCCATCCATTGGTACCTTGATCTTCTCACCTTTGGAATACCTACCGAGGTAGTCGTGGATTACGGTCATCTTGGCATGCTTAGCCCCATTGTTTGTAAAGTAACCGAGCAGCAATATAGGTTTCCGTGTCGATGACCGATAGTAAATGCGAATTTCACTCATAGTTACTCCCCTCACCAATTACAATCTTCTTCGTATAGAGTGGATCGGTTGGATAGGCCCATTCTAAGAGCCCCTTCTCCCCTTCCTCTTGCCTCATCTGGTAATACCATTCTCCGTTATCTTCCACCTCTCTTGGGCAATCGAAAATATCCGGATGAGGGTTATAATTCAACGTTCCAGTCCTCCACATTATAAAGCAAACACCATTGGCAACACGCCTCTCCATCGAACCTTTCCAGAGCCATTGGCCTTCCATTGGATTGACCCTCCTTAAATATTCTTAAAATCTGTTCGTTTTCAAGCTATATGGACCTTGCCTCGCTCCTGTAGATTTCCTCGGTATATCGCCCAGCCATGAGCAGGGCGATATACCGAGAAGTTATTTCACAGCAGTCGAGCAACTTAAACATGTGGGAAATCCAAAACCTCTGCGATCCGAAATGTATTCTTCCATGAGCCAGCCTGCCTCCCGAAGCTTCAGATCCGTAAACTTATCGATCGCATCAAGATAACCATCAGGTTTGCCCAGCTCAGTGATCGTATGATAGAAGTCATATTCAGATCCTTCGTACTTATCCTCAAATTCTTTGGCCCATGAAATAACTTTTTTTGCTAAATATCCGTACTTGAGAGATCTAAATCCGTTTTAGGCAGCGCGTCCATAGCGATAAAAAAACCAATCATCATTCCGATTTCGGCTATATTTTCTTGGATCATTGCTTCCCGTTCCTGCTGTGAAATATTGTTTGTATTGTTCATTTGTTTTCCACCCTTCCACTGCCTTTGCATGAAACACATGTTTTCCGCCTACCCTACCTGTTCCCAGACAGTCATCACAATCTTTTATATGTCATGTCATGAATTAATCCCTTTCAGGCATTGTTCACTCCAGAGAAGCCGCATTCTAACAGATATGAAAACAAGAGAACTGCCATGAATGGCAGTTCTCTTAGTTCGATCCTCAATATTCCTTATAATATTTCAATCAATTTCTCATTAAATTTCTTATACTGCTGCGTCACCTTTGTAAAGGTCTCCGTTTTATCATATGTCACATGCAACAATAACATCAAATTTCCATGGAAAAGGATTTTGGTAAGATTTGTAGAATAGTTCTCTGTACCTATAAATATACATTCGAAGGGAGTCAAAAGAAGTGCATCGTACTACTAGACCAACAGTTTTATCAATCCAACAGGACTGAACCCACCCAGACTAAAAGGACGGTTAACAGTCAATCTCGGGCATCTAGTCCTCAAGTAAACAGGACTACCGTCAGCCAAGCAAGGGGAGCGGGGAGTCAATCGAATAATACAGGTAATATCAAGACGGTTATTTGTCGCAAATGTAAGTCGTCGCAAATTGTTGCCAACAAGAGAGGTTACAGCTTTACTAAGATGTTTAGTACACTTGGAATTATGATTCTTATTGGCATATTATCAATCGTTTTAGTCGGCGTTGATTTTGCGTATGGCATCTTTGGTTCTAGTTCTAAATTGATTGGGGCAGTTGGTGGTATAGGTATGTTTATTATGTCCCTTTCATTACCAATAAGTATCTTAGTTGGATTCGTTGGGAGAAGCACTCTTATAAACGGCTGTATGAATTGCGGCTTTAAGTGGACGCCTGCTAAGAAGAAGTAAAATCCAACATCAATGAGTATTTCCATTAGTATTTGGTGGGGTGGCCTTCCGCTACCCTCCCGTCTAATCCACGGGCTTCGCCCTGTCTTTTCTGATCAACAATCCGTAACATTCCACATGCACTGTATCTCCTTAGGAATTGCCCTGTTGCACATATTTTCCGAACCTTTGTATTTAGGAAGCCATCTATTGCATCCAGGCAGACCCTCGGATCATGGTGATCCGGGATCTTTTGGGTTTTCTTCAACTACTCTTCCGGTTTTTGCTTCATATTTATCCAGTCCAATGAAGTTGGCATTTTCATTAGTCAGAACATGATGATCTTTGTGGAGGATGAGTGCACATCAGCCGCGTTGAACAGATAGTAAACTTCTCAGTCGACTTCCCGTGAAAATGCTGCTCACTAGCAGTACGAATCCACCAAACAGATAGGGCAAGTCAAAATGGACTTCAAATAAAATACCTGCCAGCATCGGTCCAAATATCGTACCGAGACTCGTATAAGCGTTATTCATCCCTGCAACAAATCCCTGTTCATCCCCGGCCACTCTGGATAGCAGCGTATTGATCGTGGGGCGCAATATATTATTAAACGTAAAGAACAACATCGTGACTACCATGACATAGTAGAAATGGCCTGAGAATAATAAGAATACAAGGGATACTGCCGATAACAATAGCATGGCAACGATGATCCGTTTTTCTCCGAATCGTCGTGTGATCCGGTCAGTGAACAACAATTGATTCAACGTGCCGATGAGCGAACATACGGTAAGCAGTATAGCGATTTGACGCGTCGTGAATCCGTAGACTTGTACGACAAAAAGCGGGAAAATCGCTTCAAAATGCGTTAAACCAAAGGTCATGGAGAAAACAATGAGCAACAGGACAAAATAACGAGACCGAACCGAAAGCACGATTTGCCGGAATACATTCTCGCTCTTCTCCTTCACTTGACTACGCATCTGGCGAATATCCGCCGACAGCGATTCAGGCAATCCCCATAGACTGCAAACCATTGCCAGCAGCCCTACACATGCGGATACATAGAAGGGCATCTTGATGCCCCATTCCGCAAGCAAACCACCCACACCCGGACCAATAATAAACCCGGATGTCATCGACGCACCTAACCATGACATGGCCTTGCTGCGCTGCTCATCTGCTGTAATGTCGGCAATATAAGCAATGATGGACGGGATTAAGGCTGCTGAGCCTATTCCGCCAATCAACCGCGATACGAATAATAAAGTTAGATCGCCCGCGAACGCTGCGAGCAAGTTGGAGATGGCGAACAAGATCAAACCTATGATAATCATGGGTTTACGGCCATATCGATCTGACAAATTACCTGCAAGAGGTGAGAACAGAAACTGGGTCAGGCCGAAGCAGGAGACCAAATAGCCCGCGGCCTGTCCGCTTACCGTAAACTGCTCAAGAAGTTCCGGTATGATCGGAATGACAAGCCCCATACTTAGATTAGCGAGAAACATGTTGAGCAGTAGTAATGGAAACGCTGACTTTTTTAACATTTAGGACCACCTATTTCGAATGGATAAAAACCATGAATCGGAAACTGAATAACAGTCCCCCCTTAATCTACATTTGTATATGTTAGCATGCGGCTATCTACAATAAAAATATGAAAAACATATAAGGACTTAATCTCTTTTTGATATACATGAAGGATGCTTCTGTACGAACCTTACAGCGACCGGCAATATCAAGTTCAGACATCGGTTTACCCCATCCGAAAAGCAAATCCTTATCGTAAAAAACAACCGGTCAATAACACTTACATCAGATGCACTGATTCATTCCGATCAAGGTTTCCATTACACAAATCCAGTGTTTCAAAAACTTGTAAAAAAGGTGGGGTTAAAACAATCCATGTCCAGACGTGGAAATTGTTGGGATAACGCCCCTCAAGAATCATTCTTTGGACACTTTAAAGATGAAACAGATATTAAACCATGCGAATCATTGGGCCAATTAAAACAAGAAATTAAAAGCTACATGACGTATTACAACCACTATCGATATCAATGGAACTTGAAGAAGATGACTCCTGTACAGTACAGAAACCACCTTCTTCAGAGTGCCTAACCTTTTTTCAATTGTTCTTTACACGGGGTTTGTCCCTCGACAGAAGATACTCTCTGCTGGGCGACCGCTGCTTAGCTTACATTTTGACAACCAATTCAACTACCTGCCCGTTCGTATTATAGGCCATTGACTTATTGATCAATGGTTTCTATAACAACGGCCTTTCCAAAATCTTCACTTAATAGAATCTCAATTAATTTGTGCGCAGTGTATTCAGGCCTTTGTAGTCTCCCTTCCTCAGAAAGTTGAATAAATTCATTAACATATGGGAAAAGGTCGCTACTCAACTCGTCTCTTCTCGCAGATCATGCTCCATGAAGAGAATATCGCGTTTCATTTCCTTCATGGCCTGTCTTGAAATCCGCCCAGTCTCGAACATGGATTGGATGTTGTCTCTCTCCAACTGAATTCCGACCCGGGCCAGATCTTGCATCGATATGTCGAACTCTTGTCGGGTGTAGGTGTCCGATTCGTTTCTGGTCAGACGCAGCAATATACTTTCATATTGCAAAATCAGCGAGCTGACCGTCTCCATATCCGATTTCCCTTCTGCAAGCAGAACATTTAGCTGCTCAATGATATAAGCCGTATTTTGAATTTTGAGCCTGGTCAATTCAGCGCGTCTTTCTCGGATGCTTAATCGGGCTGGATTCAGCATCCCGAACATTTCGAACCATTGCTTAACGGGAAACATCTCTTTTTTATAGCGGACATCTCTTGTGCGCATAAACAACATTTGGTTAATTCTTTTAAGGTAATGGTACGCTGTGTATGGATTTACTTCTTTCTTATTAAGCGCAAGCAGAGTATTCTCTCTTTCCCATTTTAGAATAGACAGGATCAAGGAGCGCTGTACCTTATCTGTCTTTTCATCTTTCCTGAGCGTTCTGATTCTGGAAGTGTACGTATTGATAGTCTGGGCCATCGCCAGCCGGTTCCGGCCCGTGGTCAGTTCATTTAACCCGGAAACAACATTCCTCAGAATCTCAATTTTTGCCTGAATCTCGTCCTCTTCCTGCTCCGTTTGCGTTTCTTTCCCCAATAAAAGCGGCAACAGATAGTTGGAGGCCAGAAGAGTCCACAGGATAACTCCAGCCGCAAAGAAAATGATCAGATCCCTTGCCGGAAATGAAGTGCCATCATTAAGAAAAAACGGCAGTGACAAGGCACTCGCCAGTGTAATCGTTCCCCGGACTCCCGATAGACTGAGAATAAGAGCCTTCTTCAACCTGAGCCGCCAAGGACCGCGCGGTTTGGACCCTTCGGAAATATCCATCAGAATTGCCCAGATGAGACGCAGCCCGAGTACAGCCGTGGTCAATAATAGTGTGTACATAATTACTTTAAGATTTCCAATTTCCGGGCTGCTCCAAATCGTCTGAATAATATCAGGAAGCTGTGTGCCAAGGAGTAGGAAGACCAGCCCGTTCAATACAAAGATAATGACCGACCAGGTGCTTTTGGATACAACACTCAGCTTGGCTACCTCAGGATTTATTTTCTTGTAACCCAAAGAATGGGCGATTCCTGCGGCGACGACGGCCAGGATACCGTTGACCCCCAATTCCTCCGCTGCCATGAAAATCAAAAAGGGAGTCAGTATCTCTATCAGCATGTGGAGCGTGACATTCTCCATCCCCAGTTTCCGCAACCACTTCACCACACCATATTTTACAAAGGTGAGTAGAATGCCCAGTACCACACCGCCAAGCGAAATGGAAATAAAGCTGATACTGGCAGATTTGAAAGAGAACACACCAGTGACCATAGCCGCGACGGCAAACTGAAATGAGACGAGCCCTGATGCGTCATTTATTAAAGATTCTCCCTCGAGAATTTGCATCGTCTGATGGGGGATCTTCACTTTCTGCTCCAGTGCACCCACGGCCACAGCATCGGTAGGTGCTAGTGCAGCCGCCAATGCGAAGGATGCCGCCAGTGGGATGACCGGAAGTAGCCAATTCAGGAAATAACCCATCACGGCCACCGTTACAAACACCAGACCCAGTGCTAGCAAAAGAATAGGTTTCTTCAGCCTCCACAGCGCTTCTTTATCCGCATGCCTGCCATCATTGAACAGCAGAGGGGCAATGAACAGAAGCAAAAACAGCTCCGGATTTAATTTCAGTTCATAGTGCCAGGGCAGCCAAGTAATCAACATCCCCAGCACGATTTGAATAATAGGCACGGAGACCGAAGGAATAAATCGGTTAACTAAATTGGATAAAGAGACTGCCGCCAGCATCAGCAGAATAAATTCGAACAATTCCAAATGAATCTTTCCTCCATATCGATCTGCAATCAGCAGCTGTTCGTAATAATAGGTTTCTAATAAGAATTCATCTTATTGTAAAATATCTTTTTAAACTGAATGTAAATCGTCTCCAGAATTTGTATACCCTCCCCCACATAAAGTGAGAGAGGGCTTTGTCATGGTTAAGATGTGTCGAATGTTTACTTAAGCTGCGATATGCAAATTTAGCATCGCTGCATCCACCTTTAACTCAACTCTCTGCTTTACCACTATTTCGCGCGAATAATCTTAAACTATCCTGTCTGTTAGCACAACGCGGCTGCCGATCATGCCGGCAGCCGCGTTTTATTTATTAAGCTATCGTGCCCGTTAGCATTCCTGTAGAG
>NZ_JAGGRD010000071.1:0-15165 GCF_018613005.1 Paenibacillus sp. ISL-20 | reverse complement strand
AATTTGTTCAATTCTCTATTTCAACGTTCCACCTAAGTGGTTCGTTTTACTCACTCGTTGTTCAGTTTTCAAAGATCAACTTCTTTGTCTTTCGCCGAAAACTCGTTTTCAGCGGCGACCTTTATAATATATCATGGTGCCCATCGTTTCGTCAAGAACTTTTTTTGAAAACTTTTTAATTCGACATTTTCTTAACCGAATTATCAAAGTCCCTTTCGAAGGGGCGAGTTATAATTTATCACAGAAACAGGCGGCTCGTCAACATGATTCGCTAAATTATTTCCAGGTTTCTTTTAACAGACGTCCTGTGACATCTTTGCACGGTTAAGAACATCTTTTTTCTACACTAACGTTAGATACTGTCTCCTTAGATGCTGTTTTATACCGTTATATTAAATACTTCGGCACAGAAAAAAGAAGGACTCGCGTCCTTCCTTAGTCGGTGTAGTACCGGATGGCTTCAGATCCATAAGATCGAATTCCTCTCCATAGCGGAACTTCCTTCACAAGTGATTGATACACCAGCTTGCGCATCACGATCGGCAGCTCCTTGCATACTGGTGCCAGCTCAGGGTGGAGAATAAGCTCCTGTATCGTCCAGGGATTCCGCCGGCTTCTTAATACGCGGAGCAGCAGCGCTGCTGAGCTCTCCAGCTTGGATATCATGGAGAATTCATAGGCCAGCAGGGCCAGCTCCACTCGTTGCCCTAGCGTTTCCGTACTGACCGTAAGCTCTTCATATAATTTGCGGACGGGTGTATTCAATCCTGTAATCTGCTCCCAAACAGCCGACTCCGGATGAATCCCCCGCTCGATCAGCTCCAGCTGCCCCCAATGATGTAGACCTTCTAATAGAGTATGGTAAGCATCCAGAACCCGCTCTTCCTTCAAGTGCATCTTGGCATCCATATACTTTTGTAGAAAGTGGGCAAAACCAATAAACAATTTTTGCTCCCGGAACGGTTCAGCAAATCTAAGGAAATCACGGCGCAGATTGGACAGGCGATCTTGATCGTCTTTTATGATATCTCCTTCTAGGAAGCATTTGATCAATACTTTGTTTGTGCCGCTCAGGAGTTCCCGATGCAAACCGTCCAGTCCGATACTTACAACCTGGCAGCGTTCCCCGCCTACAATAGAATGCTGGATGGGAGGCTCATCAGGTGTTCCGTCATACACGACAACAATATTGACCTCAAAATCATAAACAAGTAATCCTTGCTGCCTCTTGTCCGAATTACGGTATGCTATCGCCCCTACAGCTTCCTCATCAACCGTATTTCCATAATAAAAAGAAAAGTTGGTTAATTCCACGTTTCCCTCCATACATTCCTTGGCGAATTTCAGCCATTTCAGTTATAATGTAATTCTACATGTCCATGTAAGTTCCTTCTTTTAGGAGATAAGATCTTATGAAGACGACAAACGAAAATACAAGATTTCATTTCTCGGTTCACGTTATTTCATAAACAACTATTTGAATGACAGGAGTTTTCGAGCCATGATCTTTAAGAACGCAAAAATCAACGCCTTCCGCACTTGGGGATTGCTGCTGACGATGCTGGGTATGGGCCTTATGGTGCTTGGTACAGCCGGAATCGTATTCTTCGGCCAAGCTGGCAAAATATTTGCCGGAATCGGATTGGTGTTTGGCCTGATTATGATGCTGGGGAGTCTCGGCATTTACTTCTGGGCAGGTATGTTATCCACGAGTGCCGTCCAAATTCAGTGCCCGGAATGCAATAAATTGACCAAGATGTTGGGAAAAACCGACCGCTGCATGTTCTGCCATACGATTTTGACACTGGATCCAGGTCAGGCCAACATCACAGCAGAAGAGCTTGAAGCCCAGCAGACCAAATCCTAAAGGGGTTTGCAGAACCTGCATATTCAATAGGATTCGCAACTCGTAAGACGATTAAACATAAAGAACCCGGTTATCCTCACGATAACCGGGTTCTTTATTATGATATGAAGATAAGTTCTGTTCATCCTTAATCATGTATCGTCTTCAGAACATGCCAGGTTTCCGGAATGGCAAAGCTTCGATTCCACGAAGCAATGCCGCCAAGCTTCAGCTTTTTGGCCATATTCACTCGGGACTGCAGAGAAGTGCCGTCCTCCATCCATATTTTCTTGATGGATTCTCCCTCTGTGAACTGAACATAGTTCTGCCCTGTACTGGCATCAAGCGTACCTTTCACTTTTTGTTCCTTAAGCAGGGTCTGCAGCTTCTCCATTCCAATCGCTTTGGAGGATACCTTCGTCTCTCCCGCTTCGCTTGTTTCCGTCCACACCCGTGTATATAACGGTACGCCCAACACCAGCTTGGACGACGGTACCGCGTCCTCCTCCATGATGCGCCTTACCGACTGCTCGGCCCATGGCAGTGAAGATACAGATCCCGCTTTCGGACTCGCGGCCCAGTGCTCATCATAAGCCATCACCATCATGTAATCAACCGTCTCTCCGAGCCGCTTCCGATCGAGAAAGAGCGACCACATCTCGCTGTTCGATTTTGGCGTAACATCAATTGAAACGATCAGCCCTCTGGCTTTGGCCAGCGGCTTCATTTCCCTCACGAACTGAACGACATGATCTTTATCCTTGGTATGGACATTTTCAAAGTCGATATTGATTCCGTCGAGTTTATATTGCTTGGCATAAGACAGCATCTGCTTGATAATATGTGATCTTCTATCAAAAGTAGACAGCGCTTCGGTTGTCATATCAGGATCGAAGCTGTTGTCCATCAGAGCCCAAACCTCCATGTTCCTGTTATGGGCCCAGCTTACATACTGCTTAACGGCTTTGGATTTGACCGTGCCCTCACCATCCACAATGTTGAACCAGGTCGGACTGACCACGTTAACACCGGGCAGTTCGCCAATGCGATCCGTGCTGGGATTTTTGGTATAAACAGCTTCCCATGCCAGATTGACTGACTTATCCTTCCATTCCAGCTCTGCCCGCGAAGGAGTCTGCGCAAGCAACGGAAGTTCCTTCACGTCCCCAAGTTTAATTTGCTCTTTAAGAACATATCCTGTATACCCGTTATCCGCCTGGACGAATAACCATCCCTCTTCTTCACGCCATACGCGAAGCCGCTCACCGGCCGGCATGTCCAGTACAATCGGAGACCTCTTCTCCCCGCTCTCGCGCAGAGCCACGGTGTCCTCAGGGTTACCGGGTGCTGCCTCGGCAAGCTGAATCGAATCCCCTGCACGCATCAGAATGATGGCGCCTGTCGCCGTGTCCTCGTGAATGGCCACACCATAATGCTGTTTGAGCGGCTTAATCGGAACATAGGCAATGCCGTCAATCAGCTTAGGTGCGTAGGGAATGGTGACCGCCTTGCCGTTCAGCTCGCCCTTCGTGCTGTCCATCTTCATGCGGAATACCGATTCCGAAGTCGTTACAATGACGGATTCCGTTTCCTGCTCATAACGGATGTTGGCATCCACGCTCTCCTGAATCACCGTTATCGGCAGCAGCAGCTCTTCCCCGGAGCCCCGTGCAGGCTGTTCCTTCAGTTCCCCCTGAACAAAAATCGGCTTGTCCATTCCACGCCAGTCCGGCACGGTATAGGTCTGGTTCGGAAATAATGTAGTAACAACCCACCAGACCCCCGCCGCAATCAACAACAACCCCAGAAAGAAAGAGCTTCCTCTCGTACGCCTCTTTTTTCCCCGATATCTTCTTCTTGCCAACCTACTCCCCCATTTCACTCTTGCTCATGACTAATCCCTTGATACAGAATAACGCCGCCCTTAAAAATAAAAACGTGTGGAATGGTTCATTCCGCACGTTCATTTATAATAACCGGCGTCTATTGGCAGGACTTGCAGAGCCCATACAGCTCCATTCGTAGTCCCTTTACTTCAAACCCGGTGCTTTTCTCAGCCTGTATTCCAACATCTTCAAGGGACGGATAGCTGAAATCTTCGATTTTACCGCAACTCTGACATATAACATGATGATGATCCGATACGTTGGCGTCAAAACGACTCGAGTTATCCCCGTACGTCAGCTCACGCACCATGCCGGCTTCAATAAACATTTTTAAATTGTTGTATACTGTGGCTACGCTCATACTAGGAAAATTAGGTTCCAGAGCCCGATAAATATCATCCGCTGTCGGATGGCCCATAGATTCCACCAGATACGTTAAAATCGCATGACGTTGCGGCGTGATACGGACACCGGTCGTTTTCAGTTGTTCCAGCGCATGCTGTACGGACGTTCCCATGGTTGCCCACCGCCTTCAAGTTTAACTGGTTTTTACAAAACCTATACCGTTCTTAGACTTCATTGTACGGCGTTTCTTGGATTGTTGTCAATCCGGCAGAGGCGTCCAGCCCCCGCTGTTCCGGCCTTCCTCCCGCTCCGGATAGCTTCGGTAGATGTTCAGATTACTGTTTCCCTCAATACGAATGGAATGTTCGCCTGTACCGGATTCACCGGAGATGGTTTTCTGTTCGATCAAGAGATTGGGCAGCGTCGTCAGAATTCTGCCGTAGCTAATCGTCCCTTCTAGCTTGTAATCGCCCTCGAGCGGAATGTGAAGATTCATCTCTCCAACCGCACTGTATATATTCCAATCACCACCAATGCGGGATGAACGGATAGCCACTCCACCATTGAGAGATTCAGCGCTTAATTGCGACTCTGCCCCGCTGATCAGAATATTGCCGTTTCTCGTCTGAGCCCGGATAAGATCGGTCGTTCGCTTTACCGTCATATTCCCCACTTGTGTGGTTAAATCCGTTTCGCCCGTAATGTCGACGGCCAGCATATTCCCGCGATTAGTGGACATTTTAATATTACCGGTAACGCCGCGCGCCGTAATTTCGCCATTTAAGGTCTTGCCCGTAACATTTCCGTATATCCGATCCATCGTAATAGGCCCATTACCGCTCTCAAGCAAAATATTCTCAATCGCTTCCACGCGGTTTAAGGTAATCGCTCCGTTCATCGTTCGAATCTCAAAATTGAATCGTCGATCATCCGGAACCGCGATGTTCAAGTTCATACGAGGCTGCCGCTTACCCGATTCTCCATAGGCCTTCCCCTTGGAACGAATCGTGATGGTCTTGCCTTCCCCCACTTCGATCGTCGACTGCTCGGCGATCGCTTCAGCTAAACCGGGCTGCTCATGATCAACCCATACTTCCGTCTCCACCTTGATATCGTCTACATCCTGCCGTGTGATGGAGATATCCCCGTTTAAGTGATCAACGATGACTTTCTCGGTTTCAAGCTCCACTGGAATCTCCAATGTCGGCTTCCGGAACCGGTTATCTTCAGCTTCGCTGTAATCCACTCCCGCTGCCGTCAAGTTCAGGCTCACCCGGTTCCAGAGATGGAGAAAATGCTCCTGCTGGGAAATGACGAATACGGAGGCCGTAACAGCCACTGCCAGCAAAATCCCCCTCATGTCCGGCCGAAACCGAAATTCTTTGCCTCTGCCTAAGAGACGCGATAGCGTGTACCTAACTAAATATTCAACGCCGAGCAGGATAAATAACAGCGGCCACCAACGCTGGAGCGTAAATATATAATCCGTGCCTCTCCACTCGTCCAGCAGCAATAAGACGCCTGTACATACAAGCAGCAAAGCGGCTGTATATCGTCCCACTCTAATTTTATGTTTCATCCGTCTCCTCCCTCATCTGTTGGGCAGCTATCACCGTACACTGTGTGCGTTATAGGAACTTGCCCTTGTCTCTTCGGTGCCGGAGAGCTTCCCGGATGCCTGCCCATATCCCGATAACGATCAGCATGATGGCAGAGGCTTCCGCACCATAGTCGCGTATTCCTGTCTGCAGCCAAGGCGGCTTCTGATGAAACAAAATAAGCAGGGTCCCTGTAACAACCAACATGATGCCAAAAGCGATTCCCCGTTCACCCCGGAACGGATGGTTCCGTCCTCTTCCGTCCTCAGAAGCAGCGGCTACCTCACCACGTTTTTTCCGGGAAATGATATATTCTGCTGCCTGAAGCACGTCATACACGTTATAGAAATACCCTACCGGAATCAGAAGACCCAGGACGACAAGCAGCGGTACATTGATCTGCATACCAATGGAAGAGAAATATAAAAGCGCCGATATATCCAGCAGCAGCAACATAATAAATGTTATCCCCTTGCGGTACATACCGAGGTATAAATGACCCAGGCCCGGAATGAGAGCCGCTAATAGAAGTGCATATAATTTCCGCTTTTTTCGCTGCAGCCCCGGGTGACGCTTAACCTGGACCTGATGCCGTTTCTTCTTGCTGACTTCGGTTTGTGGTTCGGGTGTTGGATTCATAACCTTCTCGCCTCCTTCCAAACATCCTGGGACAGGCGTTGTTTTACGATGTTTTTCTTTGATAGTACCCCAACGAGGAGCCGAAGTAACTGGCAAAAAACTGGATAGACTGTCCGCAGAAGGCTGGCAAGCCCGCAAAAAAAACGGCACCGCCGATGGTTCAGCAGTACCGTTTGTTATGGTTCATTCCATATTCTATTCAGCCGTTACCATCGTTACATGGCCGACTCCCCGCAACTGCCGGGTGATCTCCATCGGTTCGAATTTGCGATCGGTCAAGACGTGCAGCGAAATTTCGAGCCCTAATACCGCAGGCTGCAGCTCCCCGTATGCCACACTGCTTCGTTCGTTAACGATAAGCTTCTTGATCACGAATTCCTGTTCCTCCAGAACAGCGGATATGTCCTCCAAAATATTCGGCGTATTCGCTGCGTGGACAGTGATCAGATGCAGTTTGCTCCCGCGGATGTATCGCTGTTCCAGCTTATTGAAGACAACCAGATTAAGAAGAATTAGTACTGTTGATACAATCGAGGCAAAATAAAAGCCAGCCCCGACCGCCAACCCCACGGCTCCCACGACCCAGATGGACGCGGCAGTGGTTAATCCGGTAATGGATTTACCCGTAAACAGAATGGTACCGGCACCCAAGAAACCGATCCCTGTAATGACGGCTGTTGCCAAACGCGCAGGGTCAATCCGAACGTTAATCTCGTCTACAAAATCCGAAAAACCGTAAATGGATAACAGCATAATAAGTGTAGAACCCAAGCATACCAATATATGCGTGCGCAATCCCGCAGCATGGTTGGAACGTTCCCGTTCAAAACCGATCAAGCCGCCAAGCAGCATAGCCAGCAGCAATCTTAATAAAATGGATACATTATCTATCACCCAAGGATTATTCAAAAGAACGATACTCCCCTCACGTCTGCTTCAATCGCTTATGCTATATCATTCATTGTAAATGAAGATGGAACTCGGTCAATTCCACGCCCGGAGCAACCTCAAAAGCGTGATTCTTTACAAACCCGAATTTCTCATACAACGTTACCGCAGGCGTATTGCGCGTCCCTGTTGAGACCACGAACATGGGCGCCTCCTTGTAGGATTCCAACACATGTCGAATTAAAATCCCCGCGATCCCTTTGCGAAAATGACCGGGATGGACCATCATCCGTGATATGGTAACCTGCTCCTGTTCCGGCTCTACCGCAATAGCTCCAATAAGGTCACCTTCTTCATTTATATAACCAAAAAAAGTTTCCCCGCTCGTACGGATCGTATCGAAAGTATCCTGCAGTGGAGGGATTTCCGAGAATCCGATTAATTCAGCTTCCAAAGGGTACGCCATGTGCTGCAGACTCCATATCTGCTGGACGGTATCCCTATCTTCCAAAGATAATGCTCTTATCATATATTCATCCCCTAACCAAGTTATTATTTCTGATATCTTAAAAAGGAACTTGCCCCTAATGCGGGGCAAGCTCCCATTATCTAAATACATTTCGGGAACATGACGGATAAACGTCGTTGATTATCCGTTCAGCACCTCAACCAGCAGTTTGTTGGCCAGCGCAGGATTGGCTTTTCCCTTGCTCTCTTTCATCACTTGACCAACCAGGAAGCCGATTGCTTTCTGTTTACCTGCCTTGTAGTCCTCTACGGATTGCGGATTGTTTGCAACCACCTGCTCGACAATACTCTTGATCGCACCTTCATCGCTGATTTGGACGAGGCCCTTCTCCTCAACGATTTGCGCAGGCAGCTTGCCACTCTCCAGCATCTCTTTGAAGACGGTTTTGGCGATTTTGCTGCTGATGGTTCCCTTCTCGATCAATCCGATCATCTCGCCCAGGCCTTGGCCCGTGATCTTCACTTCAGACAGCTCCAGATTGTTCGAGTTCAAATAACCCAGCAAATCTCCCATGATCCAGTTCGATACGGATTTGGCATCCTTTGTATAGTTCAAGCTGTCCTCGAAGAAGTCGGCGAGCAGCTTGGACGACGTGATAACCGCCGCATCATAATCCGGCAATCCATACTCCGAAGCATAACGGGCCTTACGGGCATCCGGAAGCTCCGGAATCGTCGCACGAATCGCTTCTTTCCATTCCTCGCTAATATGCACCGATACCAGATCCGGGTCCGGGAAATAACGGTAGTCGTGCGCCTGCTCCTTCCCGCGCATGGAGAAGGTTTTTGCCTGCGCTTCGTCCCAGCGGCGGGTTTCCTGTACGATCACGCCGCCCTCATCAAGAATTTCCGTTTGCCGGTACTGCTCATATTCCAAACCGCGCTGTACACCGCGGAAGGAGTTCATATTCTTCAGCTCGGCCTTGGTGCCGAATTCTTCCTGTCCCCATGGACGAAGGCTGATGTTGGCGTCACAGCGAAGCGAACCCTCCTCCATCTTCACGTCGGAGACGTCGCAGTATTGCATAATCGCACGTATTTTCTCCAGATAAGCCTTGGCTTCCTCCGGCGATGAGATCTCCGGTTCGGACACGATCTCAACGAGCGGTGTTCCTACGCGGTTAAAATCCACCAAGGAGGCATATCCGCCATCCACGTGCGTGAGTTTACCGGCATCCTCCTCCAGATGAAGCCGGGTTATCCCGATTCGCTTCGTCTTCCCATCCACCTCAATATCGATCCAGCCGTTTTCACCGATCGGCTGATCGTACTGGGAAATCTGGTATGCTTTCGGAGAATCCGGGTAGAAATAGTTCTTGCGGTCAAATTTGCTGATATCGCCGATAGTGCAGTTCAGCGCCATCGCAGCCTTCATAGCATATTCCACAGCCTGGCGGTTTAATACGGGCAGCACGCCGGGATGGCCAAGACAGATGGGACATGTATGCGTGTTCGGCGGGGCTCCAAACGCAGTGGAGCAGCCGCAAAATATTTTGGAATTCGTATGCAGCTCTACGTGCACTTCCAATCCGATAACCGTTTCATATTTTGATGTAGACATCGATTGTTTCCCTCCTTCTCTGCCGCCGGTTTACAGTTCAGGGCGCCGTTTATGGTGTTCAGTATTTTGCTCGTAGGCATGTGCGACGCGCAGTACGGTCGACTCATCAAAGGCTTTGCCGATAATTTGCATACCTACGGGCAGTCCGTCCGCGAATCCGCAAGGAACACTGACTGCCGGCACACCTGCCAAGCTGACAGGAATCGTCAGGATATCATTCAAATACATCGTGAGCGGATCGTCCACCTGAGCTCCCAGCTTGAAAGCCGTAGTCGGAGCTGTAGGTCCGATGACGACATCATATTGCTCGAATACTTTATCGAAGTCCTGCTTGATGAGTGTACGGGCTTTCTGTGCCTTCAAATAATAGGCGTCGTAATAGCCCGAGCTAAGCGCATAGGTACCCAGCATGATGCGGCGTTTCACCTCATCGCCGAAGCCTTGGCTGCGGGACTCATGATACAGGTCGATCAGACTGCCTGCATTGTCGGAACGAACGCCATAGCGTACGCCGTCAAAGCGGGCCAGGTTCGAAGAAGCCTCCGAAGAAGCGAGCAAATAATACGTTGCTACGGCATAGTCGGTATGTGGGAGGGAAACTTCATCCCAGGTAGCGCCCATTGCTTCGAGCACCTTCAGTGCGTTCAGGACGGTTTCCTTCACTTCAGCGTCAACACCCTCGCCCAGGTATTCCTTAGGCACGGCAATGCGAAGACCCGTAACATCTCCGGATAACGCGCTCAGATAGTCGGGCACGTCCACTTTGGCAGATGTCGAATCCATTGGGTCATAGCCGGCAATAGCTTGCAGGACATACGCGGAATCTTCCACATTTTTCGTCAAAGGTCCGATCTGATCCAGCGATGATGCAAAGGCAACAAGGCCGAACCGGGATACGAGGCCATAGGTTGGTTTCAGTCCCACGACACCGCAATAAGAGGCAGGCTGCCTGATGGAACCGCCTGTATCTGAACCCAGCGCAAAGTATGCTTCACCTGCAGCTACAGCCGCAGCCGAGCCGCCGCTGGATCCACCGGGCACCCGATCTAAATCCCATGGGTTGCGCACCGGGTAGAAGCTGGAGTTCTCATTGGAGCCTCCCATTGCAAATTCATCCATGTTCAGCTTGCCGATTGTCACCGTATCCGCTGCACGCAATTTACCGACAACCGTCGCATCATAAACCGGTGTGAAATTGGACAAAAACTGACTTGCACATGTGGTGCGAAGTCCTTCTGTCACGATATTATCCTTGATTCCGACAGGAAGCCCGAACAACAGCCCGCGCGTCCCCTCTGAAGCCAGCTTCTCATCCAAAGCCTTGGCGGATGAACGAGCACCTTCCTCGTCCAAAGTAATAAATGCCTTCACCCGATCCTCACGTTCGGAAATACGAGTAAAAGCTTGGTCAACCAGATCGGTTACAGAAAGCTCCTTATTCCGCAGCTTATTATGTATCTCCGTTAGCTTATAATCAAACAGACTCAAGTGTGTATCCTCCCTTCAGGCTATTCCAAAACAGCAGGTACTTTAATTTGATCGTCTTCTTCATCCGGTGCATTAAGCAGCACTTTCTCGATGGGCAAGCTCTCGCGTACTTCGTCTTCTCTCATGACATTGCTGAGATGAAGCACGTGTGTAGTCGGCTCAACACCTTCTGTATCCAATTCATTTAACTTCTCGGCATATTGTAAAATCGCATTCAGTTGGCCGGTAAACATCTGCTCTTCTTCAGGCGTCAAATTCAAACGGGCCAGCTTCGCTACATGCTGAACATCCTTATCGGTAATGCTCATGGCTTTACATCCTCCTTCATGCCCCTATCCAGTTAAAGGGGTAAAGTCTGTCACGACAACTTTTCTCATTATATTGTAGAAGCATGCAAGATTCAATCCAAACAGCTTGAAGCTTGCTGCTTCGGCGTTGCTTTTCCATTCCATCAAAAAAGAGTCGGCCTCAGCCGACTCTTCTAAATCCAAGCACGAAGATTCACTTGTTTGATGAAATCCGCCTGGGATATTGCTTCCTTGGTTTCTTCTTCCTCTTCAACACTTTCCAACTCGCCGTTCATCACTTGATGAAACAGCTTCTCATTATATGTCGACAGGGCGAAATCGATGAGCGCTTCCCGCTCGACCCGCTCGGCTTCCTGTTTCAACACGATTGATTCCAGCTCTACATCATCTGCCGGAACAAAAAAATTACGGTTGAGGCTCGGAATCCGAATGACGTAATCGAACGCATTGTCCGGATTTCGGTCATAAGCGATGATATAACCGTATTGACCGATTGGAAGATTCTGCTCAAAGGCGTCCGCAACGATTGTAATCTTTTCCCCTAAACGCAGCATCGTCTACCTCCTGAGTTGTCTATCCTTTTTTTAGAGATAAGAAAATATAAACTTCAGAGGTTTATCATCCTTATCTCGCAAGAAAAACTTCCGCTAAATACGGTCTCTCTTCTGATAACGTACGTCGATAGACGTTTTTCTTGTCTTCATAGTCTACTAAAAAAAGATAGAGATGTCCATGTGATTCAGATAAAACCTGAATCTCCCATGGAAACTAGGATTGCGGGGACAATGGACTCCTTCTGAGCAGCTTGGCGGCAACGATAATCGACACCACCATAATCAGCATGGCAACGAGTATCGGTGACCACGCGCTGCTCCCTGTACCAAGAATTCGCTCCGCGGCCATGCTGCTTAACCGGCCCGGGCTCCATTGAACGCGGGAGGGCAGCAGCCCGGATAAGAGCGAAAGTACGCCGGCAACGGCCAAGCTGATGAAGGCCGCAGCTGGCCCGCGAAGGAAGGCGCCGAGCGGCAGTACAAGCGTTACGATCCAGGCCAGCCATAACGCATATAAGCCTCCGCCGCTGGTAACCGCTCCCCATTCCAAAGGACCGATGAGCTGATACGTGTAATAAGCAGCACCCCCAAGCCCAAGCGCAAAAGAAACGACCATCAACGTCATCATGGCAGCCCATTTGGCAGCCATCATGGGAATCGTGGATACCGAGCGGGCGAGAACAAGCTCAGCCGTGCCGGTGGCCCGCTCCCCTGCTACCGTGTTCATTCCGGCCAGCACAAGCACCAGCAGGCCGATGGCGCTGAATTGGCTCAAGGTTGATGCCATCACGTTCTCAGCGGACGGGACGGTAAACAACGCCGCCGCTTCCGGAGGCAACTCCCCGGCCATGGTAAGAATCTCCGGCAAATAATAAGTGGATACCGGCTGCATAATGCCAAGAAGCAGAAAGACCGCGGGGACCCAAATCCATTTATAGGTCCGACCTGCCTCGAGCATTTCTTTTTGATAATAAATCCAGAACGGCTTCATGAGCCCACCACCTTCATAAACATATCCTCGAGCGAAGACGTGCCCGCTTCAAAACGAAGCAGCTCGATTCCGTCATCGGCAAGCTCCTTGATTAACGCAGCACGCGCAACATCCATATCCGTCACCATCAGCTTGGCGCCGCGTTTGCCGAGCTCGATCTCATGCACATAAGGACGGCTCGCAAGACTGCCGAGCCAAGCAACCTCCCGCTCCCCCGGTTCAACCTCAATCGATAGGACCGGCTGGCGGTATTTCGTGCGAAGTTCACTAAGGGCGCCTTTCTCCGCAATTTCCCCGTCTACCATCAGTACCATGTCATCGCAAATTTCCTCCGCATCGTGAAGCACATGGGTAGAGAACAGAACGGTGACTTCCCCACACAAGCGATCCAAGAGGTCCATAACCTCACGGCGCCCGATCGGATCAAGCGCCGATACCGGCTCGTCCAGCATAATCAGCTCGGGCTCATGCACAAGTGCCTGAGCGATGCCAAGCCGCTGCTTCATTCCGCCGGAGTAACCGGATATTCGGCGTTTAGCCGCCTGCTGCAGGCCTACCATTTCGATGACTTCCCGACTTCGCTTAATAGCCTCTCGTCCGGATAATCCCGACAGCTTGGCGCTGAAAGACAAGTACTCCATGCCTGACATCCAGCTATAAAATTTCGGATACTGAGGCAAGTAACCAATACGGTTACGCCAGCCGCTCGTTTGCGTATCGGCTGATCCATATCGGATCTCCCCCCGGGTTGGAGGTATCAATCCAGCCAGCATCCGCAGTGTAGTTGTTTTGCCGGCACCATTAGGACCAAGCAGCGCAGTGCAGCTTCCACGCTGCAATTCAAATGAGATGCCCTTGACCGGTGTGATGCTTCCTATGCTTTTGGTCAATTCATGAATGCTTAAAAGCTTCTCCGTCAAACTTCTCGCCTCCCCGCAACGAAATAAGCAACGCTACCAATCAGGTTGCCCAGCAGAATAATGAGCACCCACATCCATCTCGCTCCACGAATACTCGCAGGCTCTGCCCTGAACAGAGATACAAGTCCTGTCACCGCGAGAATCACTTGCAGTGCAAGGATCGGCCAGATCAATCCCCAAATCATATCCATCTTAATCCCCCTAATTTTTCATATATAATGTAAGAACTTAAGACTTGCGATCGTCTTCGTCTTTACGAATGACAAAAATCCAGTATAAAAGCAGCGGCATCGGCATGGTCGTAGAACCCCATATCCCCCAGAACCAGGCCATTTTGCCAAGCCCCCGCTTCCTTGCATCCAGGAAAAGCCATGTTCCCTGCATAAGCACGAGTACCACAGCTGCGATGATCACGCCCAGCGGAGCTGCATTCACTTCATTCATCAGATCCCCTTCTTTCCGGCAGATCTCAAACGTTTGGAAAATACAAGAACGGAAATCCCCCCAACCATGCCGAATCCATGAATGAACAGCAGGATCACCGGCGCTGCCAGGGCAGCCATCAATCCACCTCCAACGATAAAGAATGCAACCAGAAGAAAGAGTATCAACTCGTATTTCATCCGGCGCCGGCGCCGCTCCAAGGTATGAACGGCTAACTTGTGCATTCCTTCCAGAGAGGGCGACGGCACGTCCTCAAACAATTCATCTACCCTTTTTAACTCTTGAGTCAATCCTTCAATCCAAGCATCATCCTCATGCTCAGGCCCTTTGACCATCATCACCCATCTCCTTTCGCAGCTGCTTGATACCGTAGGCTGTTCGTGATTTTACCGTTCCCTCGGGAATGCCAAGCATGGTTCCGATTTCATCATAGCTGTAACCGTAATAATGCTTCAGCAGTATGGCAATCCGGTGATCTTCGGATAAGCGCGATAATCCATCCAGCATGTCTGTCCAATCTTCTCCCCGCCGCTCCATCTGCCAGCGCATCCGCCTTGCCGACTGAACCGCCTCCTGCTCCAGCCATTTCTTCTCCCGCTTCCTTCGCCGGGTACTATCGATGAACAATCGAGTAGCAATGGTTATCATCCATGAGGAAAAAGATGACGTCCCGTTGTAACGGTTCATATTCTCCATGCATCGAACAATGGTATCCTGTGCAGTATCTTCTGCAACCATCGGGTCCATCGTCACCTTAAGCAAATATTTATAAAGAAAGGAATAATGCTGCTTGAATAATAGCGCCATAGCCGCTGCATCTCCTAATTGCGCTTGTCGTATCAAACCCTCTTCATCAGGGATCATGATGAAATCATCACCTTCTTTCGCATTCCACCGTAATACGATTACCGACAGCTAATCGTTCAAATGGATATTTATATTTATCGTATACCGAATGTTATCATTTATTTAAATTCAATCAGGACGGCAAGAAATTCATCGATATCTGTAAAAAAACTCAATCATAACCACCCGTCCAACGGGTGGTTTGCACTTGGGGTATAACCCCCTGTTGCCAAACTGCGCCTAAAGACGCTAGCCTGACCACAAATCTGTTCAGGCTCAGTGTAATTTGTCACTTCCACTTACCAGTTAAACTGGTTTACTTC
>NZ_JAGGRD010000070.1:0-129510 GCF_018613005.1 Paenibacillus sp. ISL-20 | reverse complement strand
GATGTGTGTAGCCCATGGTTTGATTCTCCTGTGTAATGGTTGTTGTGGTGACTCCATTTTACACGAATCTTCCATGGGCCGTTCTTTTTCTGTCGCACTTCATATTACAATCCGTCATTTTAAAAAGCGACTATTTTTCGTCCTCGTTTCTCATATTCTTTTAAATTAGTATGCTTACAAATAGCGCAGGGCCAGTCGAACCTGTAATGATTCTCATCAGCCGTGTTCCCCCGATTGGATTCATGATAAATTAAAAGATAGGAACAAAAATATTGAAGATGTTTTTTATGCGGTCAAGGGAACAGACGGTCAATTGTATCTCGATTTTTATAAGGATAAGATACAACATCCAATTGACGTAGAGTAATGCTGAACGGCATCATCAGGACCTTAGTGAAACCTACATCACCGAACGAAAAAACCTTCCCACGGTTCACTTTTACTGTAAGACTCCACCAACAATACCGATGGAGTCTTTTTCGGTATATATTTTAATCGAGATTTGTAATCGGGGGCGACATACGGTACATTTTAATAGAATCATTGGGGGATACGCTTATTTATACAGCTGCTGCTGGTTGGATGCAGCTCATTTTAGATATAGGATGGGGGATTAAGGTGTCAGAGTGGGTGTTAAATCAGTCGTGGGGATTGCCTGTGTTGCTTGCCTTCTTGATGGTCGTATTCGTATTTGAGTCACGGAAAGCCTTTAAGGCATATAAAGAAAAAAGACGGTTCGAATTGGGATGGGCTCTCTTGTTTGCGCTGGTGGCTTTATTGGCGATGATCGTCCTGGTGGCATATTAAAAAAATACATAACCAAAAACAAGACACCGCCAGAAGCTTCCGGCGGTGTCTTGTTTAATGATGGCTATAAACGTTGAGTAAGGCCGTTATCCTTCGTTACCGTTCATTCATGACGGCCTCTGTTGCGGCCCAGGCTCTGCCAGCACGCATGGCCAGGAAGAAGCAGAGGATGAGGACGATGGACGCAGAGATGTAGGGAAAGTTGATGTCCACATCAAACAGATACCCTGCCATCAGCGGTCCGGCAATATTCCCCAGACTGGTGTAAGCCGAGTTCAGGCCGGCCACGTAGCCTTGCTGATCCTTCGCCAGCTTGGACATTTGCGTACCGATCGCGGGACGCAAGATGTCGATCGACAGGAAGACCAGGAAGGTAACGAGGAATATCAGCCAGTATTTATGCACAAACAGGGTTAACAGGATACAGATTCCAGCAGTAAGCAAACTGAGCGTAATGACTCTTTTCTCACCGAACCGGTTCAGGATCCAACCGAAAATCGTCGCTTGGACGACGGCACCTGCAATCGATCCAAATGTGATGATCATGGCAATATCTTTAGGGGTGAACCCGAATTTATGATCCACAAACAGGCCGAACACCGTTTCATAATTGGCAAGGCCAAACGAGAGCACAAATACAATGATCAAACTTAGGAAATAGGGTTCCTTGAAAGAACGTACCAACTGGACAGCCATGCTCTCCTTCTTCCTTCCCAGCACGGTAGGTGCTTCCTGCTTGGCGGACGATTCCGGAAGCAGCAGCAGCGTTACCAGTGCGGCAATCCCTCCCGCAACAGCTGCGGCGTAGAAAGGAACGCGAATGCCAAACTCGGCGATAAATCCTCCGATGCCCGGTCCGATAATGAAACCTGTCGTAATCGCAGCATTAATGAACCCCATGCCCCTGGCACGTTCTTCATTCGAAGTCACGTCAGCCGTGTAGGCCATAACAGCGGGCATAATGAGCGCAGCGCCGATACCGCCCAGCATTCTCGAGGCAAACAGGAGCGGCGTTGTGCTGGCAGCTCCGAACAACCATTCCGATACGGCGAACACAATCATGCCGGAGATGATGATTTTTTTGCGACCCATGGTGTCCGACAATCTTCCCGCAAGTGGTGAGAATAACAGCTGGGTTAATGAAAAAGCGGCAACGAGCATCCCTACCGTACTTCCGCTGATATGCAGTTCCGTCATATAGGTTGGCATAATAGGTATGACGAGCCCGATCCCGGTAAAGACTAGAAATATATTGAACATGAGGAGCAGAATGGCTCCATTGTTTCGCATCAGTAATGACATGATGATTCCTCCAAAAATAAAAGACGATTTAATAAAGGTGTGATGAAAATGATGGTAATTCGACTAATTATATACTGAACATTCGGTTTGTAATAGAGTATGAAAAAAAGTCTTGTTTTTCATGATTTCTTTTCAATACCATGCAGAAATACTGTGATGGCGGCAT
This sequence comes from Paenibacillus sp. ISL-20, assembly GCF_018613005.1. Lineage (NCBI taxonomy): Bacteria > Bacillati > Bacillota > Bacilli > Caryophanales > Paenibacillaceae > Paenibacillus > Paenibacillus sp. ISL-20. The sequence goes on along the minus strand of NZ_JAGGRD010000070.1, from coordinate 127,235 downwards.
GATAAAGGGAAAGCGCATTTTCCGCCTTCGTTATGCGGGACATCTGGCTTAAACCAATAATGAGGCTCTCAAAGATGACGGACAACTGCTCCACATTATGATTCTCAAATTCCCCGCGATCAATCCCTTGCTGCAGCAATTTCTGATCGAATTCCAAATGGCTCCGAATAATCTGGACGATTCGCTGCTCTACTTCCTCGGTAACATCTCCATTGCTGTTCATAAATTCATCAAGCGCCTTGGAGAAGGGGTGGTTCAGATCATCAAACACCAATTGATCGGCTATTCCGTACAGCTTGTCAACGGTCGTGGTGTAATGCTGCTCTTTACTGTTCCATTTCTGTTCCCACTCGAGGTCCCATTCCTCGATCAGATACAGAAACAGCCCTTCCTTGCTCTTGAAATGATAATAGATATTCCCTTTGCTGCTGCCGGTGGCTTCAACGATTTCCTCAATGGACGTGGATTTGTAACCCTTCTGCATAAAAAGCGCCTTGGCGGCTTCGGCTATACGTCGCTTGGTATCTTCGGTTTGTTGTTGTTTTTTGTTCACGCATACACCTCCCCTTATGATTCTGGGTCATTCAAAATTTATATACTGAACGTTCGTTCTGTATCTTACCAAATGCAATTAATAAATTCAAGAAGGAAATCACACCTTGTGTTTTGGGAACCAATCGGTTTCAAAAAATAACCGTTACCATCAATAGGCAGCGGTTATTGTCGAACGTTGAACGTGATCAATTGCATTAAACGTGATCCATTACATTAATGGTTTACTTCAATAAACTTACGCGATTTCTCATGATAGGAGAGCAGCCCCGAAACGGTCACAAATTCGTAGCCTCTCTTTTGCAGCTCCGGCAGAATCACTTTGAGGGCTTCAACTGTCTGTGTACTACCCGGCACAAAATCGTGCATCAGTACAATGTCTCCATTATGGGCATTATCCAGCACTTTTTTGGCAATCCGATTAACGCCGGGCTTTCGCCAGTCCAGCGTATCCTGGTGCCATGACCATAATACGGTCAGCATACCGAAATCCTTGCTCGTGCGGACAATCGCTTCATTGTAACTGCCTCCGGGTGGACGAAACAGAACGGTTCGAATGCCAGTTGCATGAAAAATCGCATCCTGCGTCCCCTTCAGTTCGTTCGCTAACTTGCTGACGTTAATATTGTGAAAGGGAGGATGGGAGTATGAGTGATTGCCGATCTCATGTCCTTCCTGCAGCTCTCGCGCTACGATCTCAGGGTGTTTCTCCACCCGGTTGCCAACAACGAAGAAGGTAGCCTTTGCGTCATATTGCTTTAGCAGATCCAGAATTTGAACGGTATTCTGCTCGTCCGGACCATCGTCAAAGGTAAGGGCAATCACTTTGTTGTGTGTGGGGACTTCCCATACAATCTCGCCGCGTTCCTCATAATAATCCCTGCCTTTGGAAGCGGATGGCGCATGCTCGGCGTTAACAACACTCGGATAGCAAAGGGAAATGGAGAGAGCGATTAATACGATGGTTGAGAGTTTTTTCATGGTGAGGGGTATCCTTTTCTCGGCTGTTCTAGTCTTCGCACATGACAATGCAAGCCTATTTATCATTTGGCGATAACGGTAAAATTATTCTTTATGGCATACGGAAGCCTTTGAATTGATGAATTAAAGCGGTGGTTCAAGCTATTAAGTAAGGTGATGCCAAAAATTATGAGTTTCATATATTGACATCACATGGTTGGACATGGTATTATCAATTTTGTCGCTAAGACGAAATGTGCACACCTAGATATCGGAATGAGATCGCAATATATTGCGATTCCCACGCGTACCTTCGGCTATGTAAGTGAACGTGAACGACGCTAGGAACATGCGCGGATAAATATGCCGGGGTGGCGGAATTGGCAGACGCACAGGACTTAAAATCCTGCGGTAGGTGACTACCGTACGGGTTCGACCCCCGTCCTCGGCATTATAACAGCGTCTGGTAAGATGCAAAATAAGTCGGCCCCCGTATGGGTGCCGGCTTATTTTTTTAAATCGACATAAGGTCAATTCATGATGAGCGTTGTTATTGGATTCAAATTGAACGGAAGATGTTATGGTGTTCCGATTATAGAAATCGCATTCTTTTATGATTCCATGCTGGCCTGTGTGAGAGGAGAGAGGAGACATGCGGATGTTTAACAATGATTGGGACCTTATTCTGCAGGGAGAAATGGATAAGCCTTATTTTCAAGCTTTGATGGAACGGGTGGACGAGGAATACCGGCGCAGCACGGTGTATCCCCCCAAGGAAGATATATTTCGGGCTCTTCAGCAAACATCGTACCAATCGACAAAAGTCGTTATTTTGGGACAAGATCCTTATCACGGTCGTAGGCAGGCGCAGGGACTGAGCTTTTCCGTTTCGCCCGGGGTTACGATTCCTCCGTCTTTACGAAATATACATAAGGAGCTTGCTTCGGATCTGGGAATCTCGATTCCCCGTCACGGTTCCTTGCAATCGTGGGCGGATCAAGGAGTACTGCTGCTCAATGCAGTGCTTACGGTTCGCGAAGGCGAGCCGAACTCGCATAAAGGGATCGGGTGGGAGACATTCACCGATACGGTTATTGCGAAACTGAATGAACGTGATCAGCCAATGGTTTTTATATTATGGGGCAGTTACGCACAGAAGAAAGGTTCCTTCATAGACCGAAGCCGGCACAAGGTGCTTGAGTCCAGTCATCCGAGTCCATTTGCAGCGCATAAAGGATTCTTCGGTAGTCGTCCATTTTCAGCATCGAATGCTTTTTTAATGCAAAAGGGTATGGATCCGGTGAATTGGGACATCCCAAGCACACCGGGCGATGGAGATGAATAATCCGCGAGAGGTGACCTTCATGAAGCATTGGATTGGTCGTCATGTTGTCATTCAGCGTTTAGACGGGGCGAAAAGCACGGTTGAAGGTGTGCTGAAAGGGTGGGATCCCGTTCAGGAAAAAGTGATTCTAGGTCCGGGTGAGCTTGTTATACCGTTTCGCGCCATTCATAGAATTATGCCAAGAAACGCATACCCTGCCTTGAACTCCATCGGTTATGTCGTGAATCATACCATTCAATTCGATAACGCCATCTATTTTGGATCTTCCGTGATGATATGGCGAGGCAATCGACTGGTGTTATCACAGGCCATCCTGACTACTCACGATGAGGATACCGTTACCTTGTCAAATGGCATGATATTGCGCAAGGATGAGCATGATTTTGTGGTTCGATCTCTGCGCGGCAATGCGTGATTCGTTATATAAAGGATGTCCCCAGCAGCCATCGTGAAGTTGGCGGGGACATCCTTTTTTGTACAAATGGCAGCTGTATGTCTCCAGTAACTCGAGTTCATTATGCGTCTTCTACTTTTTCGGCAAGGAACAGTTCGTAAATCCGTACCACGATAATTTTGACGATCATGTAAGCGGGAATGGCGAGCAGGATGCCAAGCAGCCCGAAGAAGTCGCCGCCTACAAGAATGAGGACAATCGTGGTCAACGGGTGAATATCCAGCTGTTTCCCGTAGATGACCGGTGTCAGAATATTATCTTGGATCTGCTGTGCGATGACAATGACGACAACAGACCATATCGCAATCGAAGGAGATTCGATAAAACCGATGATCACGGCAGGAATGGTCGCCAGCAGCGCTCCGATATACGGGATGAAATTCAAGAAGAAGGAGATCACCGTCAAGAGCAAAGAATAAGGCAGCCCGATGATCAGAAATCCGATATAGATCATTATGCTAAGTATAAGATTCAGGATCACTTTGCCGATAATAAAATTGCTGAGTGCTGTATCGATCTCACCCAGCACTTCCTTGCCGTCACGGCGGTATCGTCTTGGTAGGACACTGAGCAGCTTGGGCGGAAGCTTGCTGCCTTCCTTCAGCATGTAGTACAGAATGATCGGAATCGTAGCAATAATAACGAGAACGCTGGATACAACGGTAATCAGGTTATTGATGGAGTTGCTGATCCAAGTAATGATCCGATTCATGTATTCCGTCAGTGAGGTAGATAACTCGGATTCCGTTGGTATAAAGCGTGACCAGTATGGATTCTGCTGCAGCTGGTCGATCTGTTGCTGCACACCCTCTACCAGAAAGGGGGCATTACTGATAAAATTTTCGATCTGCTCGCGCAGTGTCGGCCACACCACAATGCCGAAGATGGCGCAGAGACCGGCAAACACGAAATACAGCATCAGGACGCCAATGGATCGTTTGATTTTCCGCCGCTCCAGGTAGTCCACAATCGGTCTGAGCAGATAATAGAAGAAGCCGGCCATCGCGACGGGAACGATCAGCATATTGAACATGGAAACGATTGGCCGGAACAAGAAGCTGATTTCGGATCCGAGATAAATGATCAAGAGCAGTGCGATTATGCCAAAGCATGTCCTGAAATATTTGCTCTGCATCATGGGCAATCCCTCCATACAACGAATAGGTAAATACATAGGTACGATGTAACATTTGTATTTAACCAATTTGGAGGGATTTGAAATCACCAGTTTTATGCTATCAGTTTCGTATGGTGACCCGGGTATGAATCGGCACGAGGGAGGCAAGCTCAATGACGTCCTCGTTGTACATCCGAATGCAGCCATGGGAAACGTAGCGGCCGATGGATGAAGGGTCATTCGTGCCATGGATGCCATAATGGGGTTTGGACAACCCTAACCAATAGGCTCCAAAGGGCCCCCCGGGATTTGGCTGTTTGTTGACGATGGTGTAATTGCCGGGCGGCGTCTGTGTAGCCATTTTACCGATGGCAACCGGGAACGTACGTACCACGGTGTCGCCATCCAACAGGTGCAGCTGAAAATGGGGTAAATCGACAATAATGCGGTATTGGGGCATCTTAATTCATCTCCTTCCTGATCATGCTATGAATGAGCGGGAAGAGCGACCCCTAAATTGACCTAAAATAGGCCAATTACACCTTCATGACTTGGTAGAAATTTCATCCATTGGTGAAGGCCCGCCGATGTTATATTTATTATGTTAAGCAGTAACAACGTTTACATCAGGAAGGGGAAACCGATGTCTCCTGCTAAGTTTTATCAAAAATATATTAAAAATAATATGTTTACCAAAATGCTGCTGTTAATCTCCTTGATTGCGGTGGTTACCATCGTCACCTTATCTTTTCTCATGTATTACTTCTTGTTTCAATCGGCCGTGCGCAGCGAACTAGACATTCAGCGAAGAGCGGTTGAACGGGTGGAGCGGCAATTGAATCAAAAATTTGAGAATGAGCAGTCCTATGTAAATGACTTGTACCGCAACAGTTCTCTAGGGATTGACACTTCCTATTTCCTCATGAACTCGTTTGATGAGTACATGGCCAAGCGAATGGATCGGATCGCGGGCGGCGGGCAGTCCAATTCAGACAGTGTGGTTGCTTACTTCAAGCAAAGGCTGGACGACGACCCGGATATTGAGAATATCATGCTGTATAGTGCCGAGAAGCAATATGTATATGTATACAAGCAGGGCAGCATGACAAGGCTCTATCAGGCGAATGCCACGCATTCGTACATTCCTGATGTGATGGCGATGGAGAGCCAGAGCGTCACGCTGCCGAATCTCTGGGTACGTAAGCTGGCCGGAGATGTGAATTTGCCGTTATTCTCGATCCGGAGCCCGATTAATGATATGACCACATACAAGAATTTGGGGCAGTTGGTTATTTTATATCGAACGGAAGCACTGGATGCTGTCCTGAACAGCGGCGAAGATCCCCTGAAGGGATCCGTGCTGGTCTTGTCGGGTGACGGTCGTGTGATGTTTGATTCTTCCGGCAAATATTACGGGGAGAAGTATCCTTATGCCGATCGGCTGCTGAATTCCAAAGATACCGTGAACCTAGATGAGGAATCGTACATTACAACAGCGGCTCACAATCAGGCAGGGTATACGGTGGTCGGAATCACACCCAAACGTGAGATATCTGAGTCCTTCCATGGTTTGCAGAACACCATCATCATTGCGGCCCTGCTATGTATTGTCGTTGCGGTATTCATTCCTTCGCTGACAATCGTAAATTACTCCAAGCGCACCGATAACATTATCCGTTTTATGCGCAAGGTAGAGAAGGGGGAATTCGTTGCCCGGATGCAGGATACCAAGGAGGACCAGCTAGGGCAAATTGCGGGCAGCTTCAATGAAATGCTGGATGAGCTTTCCCGGTATATCGACAAGGTGTATAAGGCAGAGATTAACCAGAAGAACGCGGAGCTGTCTGCACTGCAAGCGAGAATTAACCCGCATTTTTTATACAATACGCTTGAAGTGATTCGGATGAGAGCTCTTTCGCAGGGGGCTCAGGATGTCGGTGATATGATCTACAGCTTGTCGATGCTGTTCAAGAATATCGTTCAGCACAAATCCCACTACACATTGAAGGATGAGCTGGAGGCGTGCAGGCTCTATCTGGAGCTGTTTCGAATTCGCTATAAGGACAAGTATATTTATAAAATGCACTGTGAGGAACAAATCAAACATGTGCCGATGATAAAAATGTCGCTGCAGCCACTGATTGAAAATTACATCGTTCATGGGCTGCGCAGCGACCAGGATGATAACTGGCTGACGGTTAACGCGACGCAGCAGGATGATGATGTCATAATCGAGATCAAGGATAACGGGAAAGGGATCGAGCCAGAGCGGCTTGAGAAGATCAAATCCCGGCTGGAAATGGCCGAGTCGAGTGAAGAATCATTTGGTTTACGGAGTGTGAATGAGCGATTAAAGCTGACGTTTGGAAGTTCGTACGGAATGGACATCCAGAGTGAGCCGGGCAGCGGTACAACGGTGACAGTCAAATTTCCGGTGGCAGAAGGGAAGCTGAATAACGATGTATAAAGTGTTTATCGTGGACGATGAGCCATTTATTATAGAAGGATTGGTTGACGTCGTGGATTGGTCGAAGTATGGCATTGAGGTGGTGGGTCATGCGGAGAATGGCCGTCAGGCGCTGGAGAAAATGGTGGTCATTCCGGTTGATATTCTCATCACGGATATCTCGATGCCTGTCATGACGGGACTTGAATTGATTGAAGGCGCACGAAAATTGAACCGTAATTTGAAGGTAATCATCCTGAGCGGTTTCGACGATTTTGCCTATTTGAAGGAAGGCATGCGTCTGGGGATCGAGAATTATTTGCTCAAGCCGATCAATCTGAAGGAATTGGAAGAAACGATTGCCAGCACAACGGATAAAATGAACAAATCCAGAAGAGAAATGAGACTGGACGAGTACGACATTAACGTATTGCGGAGCAATATTCTGTACCGCTGGATCACGGACCGGATTGAGCCGGAGGAACTGGAGGAGCGCACGACCCTTCTGGGGCTGAACCTGAATTTGCCGTATGTCATGGCGTCTATCTTGAGAGCGGATTTCACGCCGCTGGAGAACAGCCTGTATCAATTAATGGATCAGGAGCCGGGTGTCCTGTATTTCCGGGACAACGACGGCGATCACGTGGTGATTTTTATGATGAAAGATCCGGACACGGAAAAAGCGAGAGCCATTCGGCTGCTGCAGCAGGTGCGCGAGCAATGCTATGAAGAGGAGCTGTCCATCTCGCTTGGCAGCGTGGAAAGTCTCGGCGGAAATTATAAGGACAGTTATCTTCATGCCAAGGAGGCGCAGGAATACTATCTTGTTCTGGAGCAGCCCTCCTACGTGGATTATGTTGATGTTCAAGCCAAGAAGGGGGAAGCGGCGGAATCCTATTCCGTGCAGTGGCCCGAGTATGCCAAAGGCATCGCCGGTAGGGACAAGCAGGTGCTGTTTGATTTGATCGATAGTGATTTTGATCGGCTTCGCCATACGCAGGGGATGATCCCGACGACACTCAAGAGCATCGCGGTCGAGATGGTCATTCGCCTGAAACTGGAGCTGAACGATATCCAATACACGGCTGCCCCTGATTTTGTGAAAAATACGATTACGGACATTATGGATTCCGTATCGATCGACGATCTGATTACGGCTGTGAAGGATGGGGTAGGCGGGCTGGTTGATTCGCTCAACAATGATGTGAAGAGCCCTGTCATCCAGCAGATTCTGCATCATATCCAGCACCATTATAATGAGGACTTGTCGCTGAAGGTGTTGGGCGCTCAGTATCATATTCATCCCGTCTATCTGGGGCATCTGTTCCATAAAGAGACGGGAGAGAACTTTACGGAGTATATTAACCGGTACCGGATTGAAAGAGCGAAGGAGCTGCTCCGAAACTCTTCAACGAAAGTACAAGATATCGCAAAAAATGTAGGTTATTGGGAAACCGGTTATTTCTATAAACAGTTCAAAAAATTTGTCGGCGTATCGCCGAGGGATTTCCGAGGAATGCTCTGATTGATTTAATCAGAGTTTTTTTCTTTATTTTCACCATAATACCTTTAATTTTTCGCCTATGTGAAACTGCTTTCATGGGATAACCTTATAAGTGTAGAGACACAAGGATTCAAAAGGGAGGATAAACATGAGTAAATCGAAAAAGAAATGGCTCCTGCCCCTAACGCTTTTATTGTCCGCATCCATGCTGTTGTCGGCATGCGGGGGCAACAAAGAGAGTGCAGGAAACGGCGGGGGAACTGCCGAGAAACCGGTTGAGCTGATCTGGTACACCATCGGAACACCTCAAAAGGATGTTGACAAGGTTGAGGAAGAAATCAATAAATACACTGCTGAGAAGATTGGTGTAACCGTTGACATGAAAATGATCGACTTCGGTGATTACAACCAGAAGATGCAAGTCATGGCAGCTTCCGGCGAACCGATGGATATCTTGTTCACAAGCTCATGGGCGTTTGACTATGTGCAAAATGCACGTAAAGGCGCATTCATGGAAATGGACGAGCTGATTGAAAGTCATGGACAAGGCATTAAAGACGCGATTGACCCTGCGTTCCTGGAAGGTTCCAAGGTTGATGGTCACAACTATGCGATTCCGGCAAACAAAGAGCTTCCTGCTCAAGAAGCATGGCGCTTTAATAAAACATTGCTTGATAAGTACAACCTCGATATTTCGAACGTGAAATCGATGGAAAGCTTGGAGCCACTGCTGAAAACGATCAAGGAAAAAGAACCGAACGTCGTTCCTTTGGCACTTAGCAAAGACTTCGGTCCATTGCTTCCGTTTGACTACATCATCGAAAAAATGCCAATGGCCGTTTACCTGGATGACAAGGAAGATCTGAAAGTTGTGAACTTCCTCGAAATGCCGGAAACAATGGACATGCTTAAATTGATGAACAAGTACTACAAAGCGGGATACATTTCCCCAGAAGCAGCTACAACAACTTCGACGCAAGATCTGATGACTTCCGGCAACTGGTTCGCAGACCGTGCGGCAACGCAGCCGTTCGCAGATAATCTGTGGAGCCAAAGCTACGGCTATCCGGTAGTGTCCACTCCGGCTGGCGATGCAACGATCTTCAACTGGTCGGTAATGGGTTCGATGCAAGCGATTTCCGCTAACTCGAAATACCCTGAGAAAGCCATGGAGTTCCTGAACCTGCTGAACACAGACGTATATCTTCGTAACCTGGTTGACTCCGGTATCGAAGGCGTACACTACAAAAAGCTTAGCGAGAACGTAATGGAAAACTTGCCAGAATCGAAAAACTACGACATGCCTACCTTCGCGCTTGGTAATGTCATGCTGACTTACTTGAATCCTGAGGATCCTGAGAACAAATGGGAAGAGTTCAAGAAGTTTAACGAGTCCGGCCAGGCTGCTCCGCTTCTCGGTTTCAACTTCGATCCAACCAAAGTATCCACAGAGCTCGCAGCAGTCAACAACGTAAAAGAAGAGTTCTGGGCACCGCTGATGACAGGTACCGTAAATCCTGAAGAGTTCCTGCCAAAAGCGAATCAAAAGCTGAAAGCCGCTGGTCTGGACAAGATCATCGCTGAAGCACAAAGCCAAATTGATGCTTGGAAAGCAAGCAAGTAATAACAATGCATGAAGCGGTCTTTCTTGTCCCAAGGACAGCAGATACCGCTGCAGTATGAACAAGGACGGGGCGGCGGATGTTCACCGCCCTTCTTTTGTTCATTCATGCACATCACGAGGAGGGGTAAGCGTGAGAGCGATCGGACAGTTTTTCAAAAATATTATGACGAATAAGGCCATGCTGTTCATGGTTTTGCCGGGGACCCTGTGGTTTCTCTTATTCTCATATTTGCCCATGTTCGGGACCATTATTGCATTTAAGGAATACCGCTTTAGCCGGGACGGCTTCTGGGCAAGTATCGTTAATAGTGAATGGGTAGGATTCCAAAACTTTAAATTCCTGTTCAGTACCAACGATGCTTACATCATTACGCGCAACACCGTACTTTATAATTTCGTGTTCATCATTTTGGGTCTCATTCTATCCGTAGTACTGGCTATCGTGTTGTCCGAAATTGTGAATAAGAAATTGGCGAAAGTCTATCAAACGGGTATGTTTCTGCCGTACTTCTTGTCTTGGGTTATTGTAGGTTATTTTGCATTCAGTTTCCTGAGCATGGATAAAGGGATGTTGAATCAAATCCTGGGATGGTTTGGCATGGAGCCGGTTCAATGGTATTCCGAAGCCAAGTATTGGCCGATATTCCTGACGTTAATCAGTTTGTGGAAATCCGTTGGTTATAACAGTGTCGTTTATCTGGCGGCGATTATGGGGATCGACAAATCCTTGTACGAAGCGGCGATGATTGACGGCGCGAACAAATGGCAGCAGATTAAAGCCATCACGCTTCCGATGCTGAAACCGCTGATGACCATTTTGACTCTTCTTGCGATCGGTAAAATCTTCTACGCTGACTTTGGTCTCTTCTATCAAGTGCCAAGGGATTCGGGAACCTTGTATTCCGTAACGAACGTTATCGATACCTATGTATATCGTGGTCTGAAGACAACAGGCGAGATCGGAATGAGTACTGCTGCGGGTCTGTACCAGTCGGTAGTCGGATTTATTCTCGTTATGGTATCGAATTATATCGTTCGTAAATATGACAAGGATAATGCATTGTTCTAATCGATCAATCTACCAAGAAGGGGGTATGTGACGTGTTCAAATCTAAAAGCAAGATGAAAGATTTCCATCAGCTTTCATCCGGGTGGAATGTCGTGTTCAACCTGATTGCCGGTATTTTCTCGTTCCTGTGTGTATTTCCGTTTTTGTTCGTCATGATCATTTCATTCACGGATGAAGGCGCCCTTGCCCGCAACGGATATCAAATCTGGCCGAAAAAATGGAGTCTGGAAGCCTATAAATATGTATTCCAAACGGGCGATACACTCCTTCGTTCCTATGGCGTTACGATCTTTGTAACGGTAGTGGGGACGTTGATCAGCTTGTTTATTATCTCGTTGTATGCGTATGCCATCTCTCGTAAAGGATTCAGATATCGGAACTTCTTCGCGTTCTTTGCATTTTTCACGATGCTGTTTAACGGGGGTCTGGTACCGACTTATATCGTTGCAACGCAATTGCTCGGTCTGAAAGATTCCATCTGGGCTTTGATCCTGCCATTGGCACTCAACGCCTTCTATATTATGATACTTCGTACGTTCTACAGCACCAGCGTTCCGGATGCCATCATTGAATCCGGTAAAATCGACGGTGCCAGCGAGTTTAAAATTTTCTACAAGCTGGTATTGCCGCTATCCTTGCCGGGTCTGGCAACCATCGGGTTGTTCAGCACCTTGGGTTATTGGAATGACTGGTTTAACGCATTGCTCTACATTGATGATCCGAACCTGGTTCCACTGCAATCCATGCTCATGCGGATTGAGACCAGCATGCAGTTCATCTTGCAGAACTCTCAGAATTCATCCCTTAGCATGGCCGCTCTGCAGAGCATGCCGCAGGATACTTCGCGGATGGCGATGGTCGTTCTGGCAACCGGACCGATTATTCTGGCCTATCCGTTCTTCCAGCGCTATTTCATTCAAGGTCTGACCATCGGCGCGGTTAAAGAATAAATTCTTCATGTACCGGAGGGTATGAGATGACTTATAAAGATTCCAGTAAACCCATTACGGAAAGAGTGGAACATCTTCTTGGCCTGATGAACCTGAAGGAAAAGGTTGGGCAGCTGATTCAGCCGTTCGGCTGGAAGACCTATGAAGTGAATAAAGGTCGGATTACATTAACGGATTCATTTAAAGAGCAAGTGAAAAATGGCGGCGTCGGATCCCTTTACGGGACCCTGCGCGCCGATCCATGGACCGGTGTAACACTTGAGACCGGTCTTTCTCCGCGTGAAGGAGCAGAAGCCGTCAATCACATCCAGCGGTACGCCATTGAGGAATCACGTCTGGGTATTCCGATTCTGATCGGGGAGGAATGCTCGCATGGGCACATGGCCATCGGCGGCACGGTTTTCCCGGTCCCGCTGTCCATTGGAAGCACATGGAACGTGGATTTGTACCGGGATATGTGCCGTGCCGTGGCGCTCGAAACGCGCAGCCAAGGCGGTGCCGTCACCTATTCCCCGGTCCTCGACGTTGTGCGCGATCCAAGATGGGGCCGTACCGAGGAATGCTTCGGCGAAGATCCGTACCTGATCAGCGAATATGCGGTCGCATCGGTTGAAGGCCTTCAAGGCGATTCATTGGACAGCCCGAACAGTGTTGCTGCGACATTGAAGCATTTTGTGGGTTATGGGAGTTCCGAAGGCGGGAGAAATGCGGGTCCCGTGCATATGGGAACACGTGAATTGATGGAAGTGGATATGCTGCCTTTCAAGAAAGCCGTGGAGGCAGGAGCTGCATCCATTATGCCGGCCTATAATGAAATTGACGGTGTGCCTTGCACCGTTAATACCGAGCTCCTTGACGGCATTCTCCGCAAGGAGTGGGGTTTTGACGGCATGGTAATTACCGACTGCGGTGCCATCGATATGCTGACCAGCGGCCATGATACTGCTGAAGACGGAATGGATGCCGCTGTTGAGGCGCTTCGTGCCGGTATCGATATGGAGATGTCAGGCGAGATGTTCGGCAAGCATCTCCTGAACGCGATCGAGTTAAACAAGCTTGAGATTGCCGTACTGGATGAGGCCGTTCGCCGAGTATTGACCTTGAAGTTCAAGCTCGGATTATTCGAGAAGCCTTACGTGGATCCGCAGGTAGCGGAGGAAGTTATCGGCAGCCAGCAGCATGTCGAACTTGCCAGACAGCTTGCGGCGGAAGGTATCGTCCTCCTCAAGAATGAAGGCCAGGCGCTGCCGTTATCCAACGAAAGCGGCGTGATTGCCGTCATTGGACCTAACGCCGATCAAGGATACAATCAGCTTGGAGATTATACGTCTCCGCAGCCGCCGGCAAGTGTGACCACCGTACTGGGTGGAATCCGCGCGAAACTGGAGGATGAAGCTGAACGTGTATTATATGCACCGGGCTGCCGCATTAAGGATGACTCCAGGGAAGGCTTTGAATTCGCACTAGCTTGTGCGGATCAGGCCGATACCGTGGTCATGGTACTGGGTGGTTCCAGCGCACGCGACTTTGGCGAAGGCACGATCGATTTGCGAACAGGGGCATCGAAGGTTACAGACGACGCTTTAAGTGACATGGATTGCGGTGAGGGCATCGACCGGATGACGCTGCAGTTATCCGGCGTTCAATTGGAGTTGGCCCAGGAGATTCATAAGCTTGGCAAGCGGATGATTGTGGTGTATATCAACGGTCGGCCCATTGCGGAGCCGTGGATCGACGAGCATGCGGATGCCATCCTGAAAGCATGGTATCCGGGACAGGAGGGCGGACATGCGGTAGCGGACATTTTGTTCGGCGATGTGAATCCGTCCGGTAAACTGACGATGTCGATACCGAAGCATGTCGGACAGCTTCCGGTTTACTATAACGGCAAGCGGTCGCGCGGTAAGCGTTACCTCGAAGAGGATTCCCAGCCGCGTTATCCGTTCGGATACGGGCTCAGCTATACCGAGTTCAGTTATTCGGATATTCAAATTACCCCAGAAGTGATCAGAACGGGCGAAACGGCTGTTGTCTCCGTGAATGTTACAAACAGTGGCGACAGGGAAGGATCCGAGGTTGTACAATTGTATGTGAGCGATGTGGCCAGCAAATATACGAGACCGGCCCGTGAGCTGAAGGGCTTCCGCAAAATCTCTCTGCAGCCTGGAGAGCGGAGCAAGGTGGAATTTACCATCGGTGCGGAACAGCTTCAATATATCGGTCAAAATTACAAGCAAGTGGTTGAACCTGGCTTGTTCCGTATCATGGTTGGCAGACATGTGAACGATACGCTGAGTGCAGATCTGACTGTACAGGAGGGTTAAGGAATGGAACGCATTCGACGTTTTATACGCGAACTTTCGGAGCGGCAGTGGCTCGAGTCAGTAGAGCTTGGAGAGTGGAACATTACCCAAGCTACGTACATGGTTCCGGGCGTGTATGAAGATAAAGCCCCTTATACGGAAGGACAAGACTTCAACCGATTCCCGAGCACACAGGGGACAACCTATTTCTTTCGGAGGAACCTTGAATGGCCCACGCACTGGGTGGACGGAGCAATCGGACTTGTGTTCCACTCCGGGGGCGAGGGCTTACTGCGCATAAACGGAGTATCTTATCAGGGTTTGGATCGTAATCATACCTTCGTCAAGCTTGATCCGAAACGCACCGGCTTGAATATGGAGCTTGAGATCGAGTTATACGATCCGATTCCGGAGCCGGTGGACCCGCTGAATCAGCAGGCTGTCATTCAGCCTCCGATTACTAAGGTGCAAAGCTTGCTTGTCAAGGTGAACGTGTCCGTTCAGAGCCTGATGTACACCGCGACCGTGATTCGGGATTCACTTATCCTGTTGCCGGATAGCGATATGCGGCGCATCCGCTTAATGGAGGCGCTGTATCAGGCGATGGACCGCTTTGTCAGCCTGGATGACGCCGCCATCCGGGACGGCGCTCAGGTAACCGGGATTGAGCATGATCTGAAACGGAGCGTTACTGCCATTGGCGGCCATGCTGAAGGCACGGAGTTTATGGTGGGTCAATCGCATATTGACATCGCTTGGCTGTGGCCCGTCCGGGAAACCGTACGTAAAACAAGCCGGACCTTCTCCACCATGGATGCGCTGATGAATGACTATCCCGAATTTAAGTACGCGCAGAGCCAGCCTTTGCTATACCAATTCCTGAAGGATCATGATCCTGAGCTGTACGAGAGAGTGAAGGCTAGAATCAAGGAAGGACGCTGGGAGCTTGTCGGCGGGATGTGGGTCGAACCGGACCTGAACATTCCGAGCGGGGAGTCCTTCATGCGTCAATTGCTATACGGGCAAGGCTTCTATCAAGAAGAGTTTGGCCGGACATCTCATATTGAATGGCTGCCGGATACATTCGGATATTGTGCATCGCTGCCTCAGATCTTGAAGCATGGCGGCATTCGTTATTTCATGACAACGAAGCTTGGCTGGAACGATACGAATGTGTTTCCTTATGACCTGTTCCATTGGGTTGGGATCGATGGAACACCGATGTTATCCTATCTCAATCATGGCGTGAACGAGAACACGCTGCCCAAAGATGTTCACGAGCATTGGCAGTCATACCGCCAAAGAGCCGTTCATCCGGAGCAGATGCTGCTGTATGGACACGGTGACGGCGGAGGCGGCGTAACCCGCGAAATGTTGGAATATCTCGACCGTGCCGAACTTATGGTCGGTCAACCGGCCAGCAAGTATAGCACAGCTTCCGAGTTTTTCGGCGGGATTGAGGATGCACAGCCGAAGCTGCCTCAGTGGCGCGGGGATTTGTACCTCGAGCTTCATCGCGGCACCTATACAACGCATGCGCGGAACAAGCGTCATAACCGGAAAGCGGAAATCCTGTACCGCGAGGCGGAGTTATGGAATTCGGTGGCATTTTCGTCGATGAGCAATGAGCAGCGGCAGGCGATTATGAGCGAGCTGCATGACGGCTGGAAGTTAATTTTGCTGAATCAATTTCATGATATTATCCCGGGCTCTGCCATTACGGAGTCTTACGTCACCTCTGAGAAGGAATACGCAGAGGTGTTCCAAAAAGGAAATCATAGCCTCCGTCTTGGGCTTCAGGTATTGGCGGATCAGGCCGATACAGAAGGGGAAGGTATTCCGTATGTCGTCTTTAACGGACTTGGATGGAGCAGAGATGCCGTCATTTCGATTGAAGCAGAGCAGGGCCTTGCGCCGTATGATTCAGATGGAACGCTGCTGCTGTACGATGCGCGAACAGAAGGAAACAGTAAAACTTCTCACCATTTGAATGTTCATGTTCAAGGCATCCCAGCTTTGGGATACAAGACCATTTGGTTGAAGCCTTTGGCAGGAAACAAGGCGGTGGCGGAGAATTCTACTACAGTGTTCGCAGATTCCTGGGAAACGGATTATTATAAGGTCAGCTTTAATGAGCGCGGGGAAATCACGAGCCTGTGGGTTAAAGAGGCTCATCGGGAAGTGGTCAAGCCGGGCGAAGCCGCAAACCGCTTCCACTTCTTCCATGACCGTCCGACGCTGTGGGACGCATGGGACATCGATACCCGTTACGAGGAGCAATTAGCCGGAGAGGCGGAGCTGATCGAGAAGAAACTCGTGCAAGCGGGTGAGGTACAGGATGTGCTGCGTTTCCGCTGGCGTATCCATAACTCGGAGATTATGCAGGACATGATTTTTTATCATCATGACCGGCGGATCGACTTCAAGACGCAAGTCAGCTGGAACGAATCACACAAACTGCTGAAAGTCGGCTTCCCAATCGGGGTCGTTGCCGATAAGGCTACGTATGAGATTCCGTTCGGGGCCATCGAGAGACCGACCCATCGCAATACAAGCTGGGAACAGGCGCAATATGAAGTCTGTGGCCACCGTTTCGCGGATGTGTCGGAGCATGGATACGGCGTCAGCCTCATCAACGACTGCAAGTACGGGTATGACATTCAGGACAGCACGATCCGGTTATCCCTGCTGCGCGCACCGAAATGGCCCGATGCCACGGCAGACTTGGGTGAGCATGAGTTCACGTATTCCTTATACCCGCATAACGGAGACTGGAGAAGTGCCGGAATCGTCCGTAAAGCTGCCGAGCTCAATCATGAGCTTCCTTGCGTAAGAACAAGTTCGAATCAGGGTACTCGGCCTGCTGTTCATTCATTTATTCCGTTCGAGAGCCATCATGTAATCCTGGATACGGTCAAACCCGCAGAAGACGGTTCAGGGTATATCCTTCGGATGTACGAATCTGCGGGAGGCAGAGATAATGCAGCACTGAGCTGGCCTTATCCTTATGAAAGCGTCCATTTATCCAACGCCTTGGAAGAAGAACTCGAACAACTGGATACCGCAGAAGGAAGATTAACCCTTCGATTCATGCCGTATGAGATCAAAACCATCAAATTGACTACACATCATACTTAATTAAAGGAGCCAGAACAACCATGGAACAATTCAGACTCCCCAAAATACCAATGCCGGAGCTTGAGCTGCCGCAATCGATTCAGGCAGTTCTGCAAGAGGCTGAAGAAAAGCTTGCGCACCGTCCCAAACTGCTTCAGCTGTTCAAGAACTGTTTCCCGAACACGCTGGAGACAACAACCAAACTGATGGAGGATGGCACAACATTTGTGATTACCGGTGATATCCCGGCCATGTGGCTGCGCGACTCGGTAGAACAGGTGATCCATTACATTCCGTTTGCGAAGAATGATCTGCAGCTGCAGCGGATTTTAAGCGGATTGATCAAACGCCATTTTCAATATATTCATATCGATCCTTATGCCAATGCCTTTAATGAATCGGCGAATGATTGGCATTGGAACACAACCGACGAAACTGAAATGTCCCCATGGGTGTGGGAGCGCAAATTTGAGATTGATTCGCTATGCTTCTCTGTTCGCTTGGCCTACCTGTACTGGAAGGAAACCGGCCTTACGGATGTGTTTGACGCCAACTTCAAGTCGGCTATGATTAAGATTATTGAGCTGTTTAAAACGGAACAATACCATTTCGAGAAATCGCCTTACCGTTTCACACGGGATAACGGAATTCCAACGGATTCCTTGCGCAATAACGGGCTCGGCATGCCGGTGAATTATACGGGCATGATCTGGTCCGGCTTCCGTTCAAGTGATGACGCTTGCGATTTTCACTACAATATTCCAGGCAACATGTTCGCTGTTGTCGCCCTGCGTCAAATGCAGGAATTCGCGGAATGGGTATTCCGGGATATGAAGCTGCTGGATGAACTGAAACGACTCGAAGCTGACGTGGATCACGGAATTCAGTTGTACGGCATTTATCGTCATCCGGAGTTTGGACCGATTTACGCTTATGAAACAGACGGTTACGGAAATTACTGCTTGATGGATGATGCGGGAACACCTGGATTGATGTCCATTCCTTATCTGGGGTATTGCTCTGCAGATGATCCGATCTACCAAAACACCAGACGGTTTGCACTCAGCAAAGAAAATCCTTTCTACTACGAAGGCGCTGTTGCCAAAGGAATCGGCAGTCCGCATACGCCGCCGGATTATATCTGGCATATGGCCTTGTCGATGCAGGGAATTACAGCACAGACGGCAGAAGAGAAGCTGCAGATGATTGCATTGCTGGAAGCAACCGATGCCGATACCGGATTTATGCATGAAGGCTTCCATGCCGACGATCCGAAAGTTTTCACCAGATCTTGGTTTGCCTGGTCCAACAGCCTCTTCTCGCAATTGGTGTATCAGGCGATGAAAGCAGGGATTCTATGAGCGGGCGTCTGATTGTATTTTATGATCCGTCCTTTCCGGCAGCAGAAGCTGCCGGTTTGCCGGCTAGCGCGGCGGCTCTGAATGCATTCGTCGTTTGCCGCGCTGAGAATTTGGCTGAAGCACTGGAATCTGCAGGAGGACAGGGCGCAAGCTTTGTCAATTTGCATGCGCCTTACTTCCCGAAAAGCGCCTGGAGAGCGATCCTGGACTTTCTGAGAAATGGCGGCGGCTTGGTCAGCATTGGCGGCGCACCTTTCAAGCGTCCTGTCCGCATGGAGGATGGCGCTTGGGTGGTGGAGCACGAACAGACGGCATACCATCAGCAGCTCCACATACATGAAGTGCTGTCAGTGGACAGCGGACGCGTCGACCATTTGACTTCCAGTGACGTTATTCCCCTTATGGAGAGCAGCCGGGAGCGGTTATCCATAAACGATACGTGGAACCTGGTTCCACATGTCACCAAAAGCAGTGATTTGCCGCATCAGATGGGATCGGCCGGGCCGATGGATACGCGGATTTATCCGCTCCTTAAGGGGAGCACAGCGAAGGGAAGAGAAGTCGCGGCTCCTGTCGTTCTGTGGGAAAATGTCGGCGGGCCATTCTTGGGCGGACGCTGGCTGTTTGTGAATCAGCCTCTCTCTGCTTCATTCTGGGAACAGGATGGAGGCGAAGAGGTGCGCAGCTGGGCGGCATTCTGTGCGAAGGGGATTACCGAGCTGTGGATCAAGCCGAATTATGCGACCTACGAGTCTGGCGAGCGTGCGATCCTGACCCTGCAGGCACAACGGCTTGGCCGGAAACTTTCCGAACAAGAGCCGCAGAGCTGGACGTTCCGCATCTCCGTCCAACACGACCAAGATGAATCCTTATCATGGAATCATTCCGTGAAGGTGGATGTGACCGGACAATTTCATGTACAGCGCATTCCGGTTATGCTGGATATCAAGCCGGGGTCTTATCGGGTGGTGTGTGAAGCCGAAGGGCCGGATGGAGAAATCCGCAGGCTGAGACAAGGGTTCTGGGGAGCGGATTCCGAGCTTTTGCAGGCGGGTACGCCTGTAACCTGCAATCGGGATTACTTCATCAAGGATGGTCGCCCACTGCCTGTTGTCGGGATGACTTACATGACGTCCGATGTAGCGCGTAAGTTCCTATTCCTTCCGAATACGGATGTGTGGGATCGCGATATGGCGCAAATGCGCAATGCGGGCATCAATTGGATTCGTACCGGGATCTGGACCGCATACCGCAATATTATGCAGGTGGACGGGCATGCATCCGAAGAGGTTTTGCGTTCGATTGACGCCTTCCTGTTAACGGCGAAGAAGCATGATTTGCAGGTAACATTCACGTTCTTCTCCTTCACGCCGGAGACTTGGGAAGGCCAAAATCCTTACCTCGATCCGCGAAGCGTGGAAGCTCAGAAGCGTTTCATACGTTCCATCATTAGTAGACATAAAGATACGAAGAATGTGGACTGGGATCTGATTAATGAGCCATCCATGTTCGATCCGCCGCAGATTTTCTCGGACGGCCCGCGTTCCGCGAAGGATCCGTTCGAGAAACAAGCTTATATCGAATGGCTGAAAAAGCGTCATGGTTCGATTGAGCGACTGCAGGAACGTTGGAATATGACAGCGGATCAGCTGCCGGGTTTTGACTCCGTGGTTCCGCCGGAACCTCAAGTCATTAATTTTGATGTTCAAGACATGCATCAAGGGAAAAAAGGCACACAATGGCTCGATTATGTACTGTTCTCGATGGACATGCATAACCGCTGGGCCAAGGAATTATATGACGATATCAAAGAGGTATGCCCGGATCATATGGTTACCGTTGGACAGGACGAGGCGCTTGGGGCACAGCGTCCATCTCCGTTCTTCTATGCCGAAGCCGTAGACTATACGACGGTTCACTCCTGGTGGTTCAACGACTATTTGATCTGGGATGGCATATTTGCCAAAACGCCGGATAAACCGAACCTGATTCAGGAAACAGGCATCATGTACGTGGAGACACCGGATGGCCGGGCGAAGCGAAGCGAAGCCGAGCTTCGGAATCTGCTGGAGCGCAAGTATGCTTACGCCTTCTCCACAGGAGGCGCTGGAGCCATTCATTGGATCTGGAACACGAATTTCTACATGGATAATGCCAATGAATCGCATATCGGAGCTGTCCGCGCTGACGGCACGGAGAAACCGGAAGCGGATGTGTCGTATGATTTCGGTGCCTTCATGGAAGACATCCGGGACATGTTTAAAGGCCGGAAGCTGGAAGAAACCGCGGTCATTTTCCCTTATTCGAACGATTTCTCGAACCGGAAGCTTGCTTTTGAAGCAACGACCAAGGCTACACGTGCGCTTGCTTACGAGCTGAACGTGCCATTCCGTGCTGTCGGGGAGTATGACTTAAGCTCGCTGCGTAACCATCCGGTGAAATTCATCATTCTGCCGAGCGCGCACAATGTCGATGACCGGGCATTTGCTGAGTTGATGGATATCGTGAAGGAAACGGGAGCTACATTGCTTCTGACGGGTCCGATTGGTCTGGATGCATATTGGCATCAAGTCGATCGAATGACAGAGGAACTGGGCGAGCGGAATCTGGCGAATGTGCGCCGGGAAGAAAGTTTGCGCATTGGGGACCGTACATGGTCTACATCGTATGGGCATCGGAAGATTGCTGAGCTGAGCAAAGAAATTCAGACAGGCAGCGGGGCGAAACCGGCCGATATGGCTGGCGATTCCATCGTGGACGTGAAGCTTGGGGCAGGACGTCTTCTCTGGAGCCCACTTCCTGTTGAATTGAATGATCGAATCGACACCATTTCGGCTCTATATCGGTATGCATTGGAGCTATCTGCTGCCGACACAGGGCTGATCTGGAATCAAGGCGGAGAACATTCCGGCGTATATGGACGCAAGGTAACGTTTGAAGAAGGAGCACTCTTCGTATTCGGCTCAGAGCAATCGTGGGATACGAATGTTGAGGTGAAGGATCCTTCCACAGGACTCATCTATTCATTCGTGCTGGAAGCGGATCGTTCGATCTTGTTTGCAGTGGATGCAAGCGGTGACCTGTTATCGGTGTACCGTCCGGATGAGGTCGAAATCACAGTATCGAAGGGCTAACATAAGGGGGACTAAGCAGAGATGGATCAATCCAGAAAAGCACATATTATTTCGCATACTCACTGGGACCGCGAGTGGTATTTACCGTATGAAAAGCACCATGTGCGGCTGATCGAGCTCATGGACAGCTTGCTTGAGACGATGGAGAAGGACTCGGAATACCGCAGCTTTTTCCTCGATGGCCAGACGATTATTATCGAAGATTATTTGCAGGTAAGACCTGAGAAGAAAGAGCAGCTTGAGAAGCTGATCACGGACGGACGCATCATTATCGGTCCATGGTACATTCTGCAGGATGCCTACCTGACGAGCAGTGAAGCTAACGTGAGAAATATGCAGATAGGACACCAGGATGCCGAGCGATATGGCACGGTTGCCAAAATCGGTTATTTCCCGGATACATTTGGACTTACAGGCCAAATTCCGCAGTTGATGCTGCAATCCGGCATTGATAATGCCTTCTTCGGCAGGGGCGTAAAGCCAACGGGCTTTAACAATACCGTCTCCGACAGCGGCTATGAGTCTTCATTCTCAGAGCTGATGTGGGAAGGTCCGGACGGCTCAAAGGTGCTGGGCATCCTGTTTGCCAACTGGTACAGTAACGGTAACGAGGTTCCCGTTGATGAAGCAGAAGCGAAGGCATTCTGGGACCGCAAGCTGGCGGATGCCGAGAAGTATGCTTCCACACCAGAACTGCTCTATATGAACGGGTGTGACCATCAGCCGATACAGACCGATCTTCCGGAAGGCATCCGTACAGCGAAGAAGCTGTATCCGGATACGGAGTTCATTCACTCCAATTTTGACGATTACCTGACAACCGTTCGGAAGAAGCTGCCGCAAGATCTTTCCTCCGTAAAAGGAGAGCTGCGCAGCCAGCGTACCGATGGATGGGGTACGCTTGTGAATACCGCTTCGGCACGCGTATACCTGAAGCAGATGAACCAGCGCGGCCAGACCTTGCTGGAAAAAGTGGCCGAACCGCTTGCATCCTACGCCAGCCTGCTCGGCAAGGAGTATCCGCATCATCTGTTCACCTATGCGTGGAAGACGCTGATGCAGAATCATCCGCATGACAGCATCTGCGGCTGCAGCGTGGACGAAGTTCACCGCGAGATGGTGACCCGCTTTGAGAAAAGCGCACACGTGGCTGAAAATATCGTGGACGACAGTGTTCGCGTCATTGCCGATGCGGTTGACACGACTGCCTTCGAACAATGGGGATCCGATCCACTGCCGCTTGTTGTATTCAATACGACGGGATGGAGCCGCAGCGGTACGGTCAGCATCGAGCTGGATGCAAAACGCCTTTATTTCCGGGAAGGTTACTCTTTGGAGGAAACCAGCCGCCGGATGAAGGAGATCGACTTGTCCGGCCGTGTGCTGGTTAACGCTCAAGGCCAAGCTGTACCTTGCACCGTTGAGGATCTGGGTCTTCAGTTCGGATACGATCTGCCGGACGACCGTTTCCGTCAGCCGTATATGTGCCGTCGTGTGAGACTTACCTTCGAGGCAAACGCGATCCCAGCAATGGGCTTGACTACTTATGCTTGGGTGAAGAGCGAAGTGAAGCCTGCCGAGGTAGCATCCTTAATTAGCAAGGCCAATGTGATGGAGAATGAGCTGATCAAGATTGAGATCGCTGAGGATGGTTCCTTCTCCTTGACGGATAAAATGAACGGACAAGTATACCGGGATCTGGGCGTCTATGAAAATACCGGAGATATCGGTAATGAATATATGTACAAACAGCCGGATGGCGAAGCGGCATTGACCACGAAGGGTCAAACTGCCCAAATTTCGGTTCTGGAAGATACGCCTTACCGCGCATCCATTGAAATCGTTCATAACTGGTCCATTCCGGCTATGGCGGACAGCAAGCTGGATGAAGAGCAGCATGAGCTCATCTATTATCCGAACCGCAAAGCGCAAAGATCGAGCGAAATGGTGCCAATGCGCATTCGTACCGTAATCAGTCTGAACCGCAGCGGTAAAGGCGTGGAGATCGAAGCGACAATGGATAATCAAGCGAAGGATCATCGGGTGCGTGCATTGTTCCCAACGGATCTGCAGGCATCGTCCCATAACGTGGATTCCATGTTTGAAGTGGCAACGCGGGATAATGAACCTGCTGCCGAATGGGAGAATCCAAGCTATACGGCTCATCAACAGGCATTCGTTGATGTCTCGACAGCTACTGCAGGATTGACAGTAGCTAACCAGGGCTTAAATGAATATGAAGTCCTGCGTGACGGCCGGAATACCATCGCTGTTACATTGCTTCGTTCCGTAGGCGAGCTCGGTGACTGGGGGTACTTCCCTACGCCTGAAGCTCAGTGCATCGGCGTGCATACGGTACGTATGGAGGTCATTCCACATCAGGGCGACGGCATGAAGTCAGGTGCATACGCCGAGGCTTACCAGTTCCAAATCCCATGGACGGTTGCACAGACCGGTGTTCATACCGGCGCTGTCGCATCGACTTCCGCACCGTTTGAATGGAGCCATGAAGAACTTGCGTTCTCTTCCCTGAAAGTGAATCCGAAGAACGGGGATCTGATGCTGCGCTGGTTCAATATGGCAGGCACGGACACAGAGCTGAAGCTGAAATCTTCTCTACCTTCCCAGGGTGTGTATAAGAGCTCTATTCTGGAAGTAGAGGGAGCGGTTCAAAGCTTTGATGGCGATGGAAACTTCACGCAGCCGGTTAAGCCTCACGAAATCGTAACACTGGGAGTTAAAGTTTCGGTCAAGTAAGCATTTATTATGATATAGTGCTGGGAATGTTGTTGTACATCCCGGTCCAGCAAAGCCCGATTCCGAAATTACAGGGATCGGGCTTTACTGTCTTGCCTAATGACAGGCAGATTCCTGAACGCTCTGAAATATATATAATGAAAAGGCTGCTCTCCCTAGGTCTTTGCGGACGGCTGGAGGGCAGCTCTTTATTGTACTCGGCTTAATTATTGATTTTTCCCTTGGTTTTGGTCTTTCTCGTAAGCAATCAGGGTGATATCTTTGCCTGTAAGCTCGGCAATCTTGGTCTCAGCGTCTTCAATTGCTTTCAAGGTACCTTCATTCTCATTGAGTGAGGCAATTTTATATTCCTCCGAATGGATGTCCATGGTAAACTCCCCCCTTAGATGGTTGATAACAAATATAATGATAAGTTATCCTATACAAGATGGTTACATACCTGGTATTCAAAGAATTGGAATGAACCTGAGGAATGGAGCGGAGTATGGTTCCTAAACGTCCAATTTAAAAAAGCCAGACACATGAATGTGTTTGGCTTTTTGCGCTCTTATTTTTGGATGAGGACGGGGGTACTCATTTTCACCTTGTCGTAAAGCCAGCGTACGTCTTTATTATGCATCCGTATACAACCTGCCGACACGTACTTGCCGATCGAGTTTGCGTTGTTGTTTCCATGTATGGCGTACGCGTAGCTAACTCTACCGTTCACTTTCACATTAATGCCGAGCCAGCGGTCCCCAAGTGGATTGCGCGGGTCTCCTCCCTTGATGCCTTCCTTGTAGTAAGGTCTGTTCTTCACTTTTTCGTGAATTCTGAACAGGCCTTCCGGCGTATAGGAGGTTTTTTTGCCTGTAGCGACAGGAAACGTCTTAATGACCTTGCCTTTTTCATAATACGTCAGTTTGTTGGTGGATTTATCAATGACGATAAACTGTGCGTACTTGGTGTACTTACTGTCCAGCTTCTGTCCGGAAGCGCCTTGGGATACGGCAGGGAGGAAGAAAACCAGCAGTAAGGTGAAGACCAGTATGCGGCTGATGCCCTTAATGATGTCCGATCACCTCTTTTCGTTCTCCCCCATATATATGCGGCAATTCGCGAATGTTGACGGAAATGTGCATAAGGCGAAAAATAGAACAAGTTGTTTTCAAAGAAAGAGATAAGGTTGCAGAGGGGACATTCTATCTAATATGGGATCGTGATTTGGGATGTACGCTAATGAACTCCTGAGGGTTTTTCAAGAGGATTTTTGTATCTATCATGGAATCCGCTTGAAAACGACACTGATGTCGTTTATGATGAAATGAGTTAAAATGACACTGATGTCGTTTATGTTGAGGTGAAGTTCGTGAAATCGATATTGTGTTAAATGGCGGGAGAGGGATGACTCATGTGTCCACGGGTTAGTGAGGAATACAAACGGGAGAAGAAGTTTGAAATACTGGCGGCAGCCAGGCGCGTCTTTATCAGAAAGGGCTATACCCGCACCGTGATGCAGGACATCATGGATGAAGCCGGTATGTCCCGCGGGGCTGTGTATGCGTATTTTGATAATGTGGAGCATGTATTTATAGAGGTCCTGCGTTTTGACGACCAAGAGACGCTCGGTTTTTTTGAACCGGATCCGCAATATCCGATATGGAATCAGTTGATGGATTGGGTTCAGAAGCAGCAGAGTGATATTTCACTAATCCAGCATTCGCTTGTATTGGCCAGGGCGGAATTTTTCCTGTCTTCCTCTTATGTTCATGCCAGGAAGGATTATCCCTATATAACCGAACGTTATCAGCTGACCGTTGCGGCCATGGGCCGGGTCATTCGGAAGGGTCAGGAGCAAGGGGAGTTTCGCCCCCGATTGGAACCGGAAGCCATAGCACGTTATATGATTTCGTTTCTGAACGGACTGATGCTGGATACCTTCCAACTCGGACCGACGGTGACTTGCGTGCCGGAGCAGCTGGAAACCTTCATACATTCTCTCAATGCAATGTTAAATCCGATAACACTAGAACCATGATGATGGAAAGGGTGTTTTTTGAATGCTATTTGATTCTGCTAGACTTGCTTGTCGAAAAATGACGATAAACGACGCGGAGCTGTACCATTCCTGGCGCAATGATCTCGAAGTGATGCAATCCACCAGTCCCAACCTGGATACTTATCAGCTGGAGGAGACAAAGGACTTCGTTCAGCATGTGATCCTGGGCTCTTCCTCCTCGAAGAGCTATCTGCTTCTATTGAAGGAAACCGGCAGACCGATTGGCATCATGTCATTGATTCATATCGATACCAAGAACCGGAACGCGGAGTGCATCATCGACATTGGCGAAAAGAACTATTGGGGCAAGGGGTACGGCTTTGAAGCGATGACGCTTTTGCTTGATTATGCTTTTTTGGAGCTGAATCTGCACCGGGTAAGCTTGCGGGTATTTTCTTTCAACCATAACGCGATCAAACTGTATGAAAAAATCGGATTTGTCCAGGAAGGCAGCTCCAGACAGAGTTTGTACCGGAATGGCGTCTGGCATGACATCGTACACATGGGGATATTGCAGAGCGAGTATGCGTTAAAAGGTTGATTTTCCCTCCCTTCCATAATAAGGTAGGTATGTGAAGACAATGAGGGAATGGGAGAATAATATCATGTCTGAAAATGAAGTGTTATTGATTCAAGACCTGCGCATGAAATATGATAATCGTTATGTGCTGAACGGTATCGACTTGGAAGTACGCCGCGGCGAGATGATTGGATATATCGGTCCGAACGGGGCGGGGAAGAGCACGACGGTTAAGATCATGCTTGGGCTGGTTGAGGGGTACACGGGGACAGTCCGCATATTCGGTCAGGATATTTCCGATGGGAATATCGATTATAAACGGAGAATCGGATATGTGCCTGAGGTGGCGGAATTGTACGATCAGTTAACGGCAGCCGAGTATTTGACTTTTATAGGCGAGTTGTACGGACTTACATATGATGCAGCGGATTATAAGGCGAAGCAATTGATGGATTGCTTTGACATGGAAAAGGCCTATCATTCACGGATCGCTACGTTTTCAAAAGGAATGCGGCAAAAGGTGCTGCTCATCTCGAGCCTGCTGCATGATCCTGATCTATTGTTCCTGGATGAGCCCTTAAGCGGGCTGGATGCGAACAGCGTGATGGTGGTCAAGGAAGTATTGGCCCAGCTGTCGGCCCAGGGCAAGACGATTTTTTATTCCTCACATATCATGGACGTCGTTGAGAAAATCAGCAGCCGGATCATTCTGCTCGCGGACAGCCGGGTAGTGGCGGACGGAACGTTCAAAGAACTGCAGCAGCATTCCCATGAGGGGTCCCTGGAAGAAGTGTTTAATCAGCTGACGGGGTTCCATGACCATGCCCGTATTGCGGAACGGTTCGTATCGATCGTTCGGGAGGGAAGCTGATATGGCGGGATCGGAATCATCGTTTCGGATGCTGAAGATACTGGATCGATTTCAAGGAATCATCTCGAGAATGGGTGTCGACTATGAAACGCTGCGCCGGATACTCCATGTCAAATTGTTGATGGATTCGAGGCGCGCACCGGTCATATTATCTTCTAGCAACCGGAAGAAAGAAGAGCAGGACAAGAACCTGTTTGTCAGCTCCCTCTGGCTGTATGGCTTAATCGGGCTTGTCCTGACGCCGTTTGTGTTCTGGAGCGATCCGGAATATTTAATGCCGATGAGCATCCTGTCTGCGATCCTAATGTTCCTGATTATGAGCTCTATGATTTCAGATTTCTCATCCGTGCTGCTGGATGTGCGCGACCGCAGCATTTTGATGACGAAGCCGATCGACGGTCGTACGGTCGGGTTGGCGAGATCGATACATGCAGGAATTTATTTGCTGCTGCTAACCGGAGCGCTCTCAGCAGGCTCACTGGTCGTGGGATTGATCAAGCATGGCGTGCTGTTCTTTCTGATCTATATCCTGGAGTTAATACTGATGAATATGCTCATTCTGGTGAGCACCTCCTTGGTTTATCTGTTGCTGCTCAAGTATTGGGATGGAGAGAAACTGAAGGATCTGATCAATTATGTACAGATTGGACTTTCCGCTACGCTGGCTATCGGCTATCAGTTTGTCATTCGTTCCTTCGATCTGATTGATTTTCATTTGGTATTTAAGCCGGCCTGGTGGCAGATTCTGCTTCCGCCGGTGTGGTTTGCGGCTCCGTATGAGTGGTTGTTTGGCGAGGGGAGCGGGTGGCTGGCTGTTCTCTCGATGCTGGCTGTATTCGTCCCGATTGTGCTTATGATCGTCTATGTCCGTTATATTCCTTCGTTCGAGCAGCATCTGGAGAAGCTGGCTCACAGCGAAGCGGGAAAAGGGCGGGAGCGCGGGCGATTGGACAGATTCCTGGCCAAAATGGTATGCGGGTCGCGCACGGAGCAAGCTTGTTTCCGACTATCTGCCAGCATGCTGAAGAACGAGAGAGAATTTAAGCTTAAGGTGTACCCTACACTTGGGTTGTCCGTGTTACTGCCTTATTTATTCTTTGTCTCTACGATCCGTAACTCCTCATTGGCGGAAATCAGCCAGGGATCGTCGTACTATGTACTGCACGTCATGCTCATCATGATTGTAACGGTCGTGATGATGCTGAAATTCTCAGGGAAGCCCAAGGCTTTCTGGTTGTTTGGGGCAGCCCCCATGCCAAGCATGAGTCCATTATACAAAGGGGCTTTAAAGGCTTTTGCCATAAAAATGTTCCTACCGTTGTTCGCTGTGAATGCGATCGTGTTTCTGATCGTATTCGGTATCCGGATTATCCCGGATATTCTCATCATTTTCCTTACCGGCTTGGTGTTGATTCCTCTAACAGCCAAGGCAATTCTGCTCAATCCGCCGTTCTCTCAAGCGTTTAATATGGCTCAGCAGAAAGATGGCTGGTGGGTGCTGCTATTCATGATTGTAGTGGGTGGATTATGCGGTTTGCACTATGCAAGCAGCACGGTTCCTTATGGTATGTTGGCATATATCTTCACGCTGCTCGTTGCGAATGGCTTGGCATGGACCAAGCTGTATAAGTAAATTGGGGTATGACAGGAATAGTAGAATGAAGATGAGCCAGTGCTAACAAGATGGGGCACCAACCTCTTTAGAGGGTGGTGGATTGAGAAGGGAAGGGGCATCCGATTGGGATGTCTCTTTTTTGATTTGTCAGATCATTGTATACTTGCGTTTTAAAGTAGTTGAACAGGAACGTAGGTTCGTATATGATAGAGATATAGCAAATTAACTTCCTATTTCACTCTTCACTTCATAAATCCATGATGGATTCCCCCACTAATGTATTTTATTACCTGTTGTTATGCCTTCCGGGCCTTATATAATCAACTTAGATGATGTCAGGATGTTAAATAGTAGGATCTGAGTTTATTCTAGCTTAGTCATATTCACAAGGTCGTGGATTCTTGATAATTAATGCTTGGTTTTCGTTTGGTATACGGATTGAGCCAAGCCGGAGCTATAAACGACGTTTAATGTTTTTGCATTTTCCATCACAGTTTCCAGACATATAAGAAGTGGCAGGCGCCATCGGAATTGACCTCAAGAACATGCATCATTAGGACGACTCGATAGAAACTGAGGGTCTGTCGGTATATCGTTTATTTATGGACGTTATAACCATCAGTGTAATCAGGTTGCTTCGGGAAGTGGCGTAGCACACATTTAACCATTTCTTATGGTACAGGGAGGAAATCTTTGAATGGAAATTATTTGGTTTATGGTGTTTTCAACATTTGAAACACTGGCGATTTATTCACTAATCATGACATTGCTTAGATTTAAGACAACAGAGTACATATGGCAGGCGCTGATTGTCATGATGCTTGCCAACTTGCAAAGTTTCATTATGCGCAACGAACTTCAATTGGATTTTCTGGCCCCTCTCATTACCGTGCTGATCTTCGTTTTCTTGTTTTCTGCCATTATTAAGATCCCAGTTATCTGGTCGGCGATATGTACCATTCTGGGTTATATGTTTTATGCTCTAATTCAGGCCTTTTACATGCTATCATTGTATGGCTCAATCGAAGCTACACACAACAATGAAGTAGATGGCTATATACTTCAGCTATTATCATCAGTGACGGGTTTACTCATTTCTTGGATTATGTATAAGTTTGCAATAGGTTTTACATATGATCTCGAAAAGTTGCGTATTAAATTTGAGCACATCTTACTAATCTCCCTCATCGTAGTCGTTTTGATCTTATTGGCGATATTATTTTATCTTAATCGGTTATGGCTTCTTCTTCTCTTTTTTGGTATAACATTTGGTATTTTCTTATTTTATGCGATCCAAACAAAGGAGTGACATTTAATGATTGAAAGAGCCGCCCTTTGGATATCGGAAGGCATTAAACGACAAGTGCCTGAACACCCTTCATCTGTTGGAGTTTTAAAGCATGCGATCGCAATTCTATTAAATATATTATTTATTGTTACATTTACTTTATTAATATCCATTTATACCGGACATATGAAGCAGGCTATTACAGGTTTGATAGGTTTTGCACTGCTAAGACAGTTCTCTGGAGGAATCCACGTTAAGACTGGCGCTGGTTGTATTGTTATTACTACTGCTTTGTTTACTGCAGTGTCTTTTGTTGATTTAGGCGAACTGCCTACACAAATTTTGAACATCCTAAGTTTTTTGTTAGTCGTTTCATTTGCCCCTAGTAAGATTGCCAAGCAATCAAGAATACCAAGAAAACATTATCCTAAACTTCGTCTAATTAGCTGTATTATTGTTGGGGTGAACTTTCTCATTCAATCACCAACATTATCCATAGTATTCTTTATCCAGGCACTGAGCCTAATTCATTTGAAGGGAGGTGAGTCAAATGTCGGTAATCAACAAATCTAAGCATGGCTTATTTTCATTTATCGCATCTGCTCTTACGGTGGTAGCTGTATTTTTTGTTAATACTGCAAGTCCTGTTTTTGTGTATAGTGGTGATACACCCGAAGAGCTCTTGAAATAACCTTTCTAAATATGAATCCATTGTTATTCTGTTTATTGAATTCCGGTACCTACTAGGTGCCGGATTTTTCTTTTACTATCAACATCAACATAGCTAATTAAACTGTAGTCATGATGACCAGGATTTATAAATTGCTGCATTCTCCTTAAATCAAGTGCAGTCAATTACCTGGAGCAAACCATAGAAATCATATATGAAGACAGGAAAGGGAACATCACCCAACGGAAAATACAGATACACAGTATTCGGGATCATCGGATACGGGCAACGTGTCTGGAAACTGGAAAACCTCGGATGTTTAATGAACATAATATTCTGTCCTGGAGACCCGGGAAAGGAAGGGGAGTGCATGCTTCCTGATTCGATCGAAAATTGCTGAGAATCTTGGTCAACCATCCGGCGCTTCGCATCCATATTCTGACTTTGTCCCCCAATTCGTCCCCAACGGGACCCCATGAACCCAAATAGGCAATAGTATTACAAAATGAAAAACCCCTGAAGCCAATGGCATCAAGGGTTTTCGATTATGATCTGTAGTGGGCTCGAACCACTGACCCCTACCCTGTCAAGATAGTGCTCTCCCAGCTGAGCTAACAGATCATGAAATATTTAAAAAGGTAATTCATATATTACCAGCAGACAATGTGGCTGTCAATGGTTTTCTCGTTATAAAAAATCGCATTCCGGTTCAGACTAAATACAGCATGATTATGCCAATGGAGGAGTGTGAATGGCATGGCAGGTGGGAAATCCCATCATTTTAAACGAGCCAGTCTAGTGCTCTCGTTGCTGGGCTTATCTGTACTAGGGAGCGGTTGCAGTATCTCGGAGAGAACGTCGGTGCAGCTGGAGCCGCTCCATGGGCCTGCGGCGCCTGTAATGCTTGATGTTTACGGACGTTCGATAGATAAGGACGTGTATTCCAAGCAGGGAAGCGGGACACTGGAGCCAGTATCACCGATGGATTCGGTGGATACCTTGCACAATCTCCATCCGTAATGGGTGAAGCAACGATCTATAACAGATTGGTCATACCAATATCTTTGCTCAAAGCGAGCAGAGCAAACCGTCGGCTGGCAGGCTGGCGGTTTGTTGTAAAACGGCCGATGCTATTCCTCATCCCATTTGCGGGAATAACCTTTTTTAATCGCCCAAAAAATAGGGTAGATGATGATGGCTGAGATGATAACAGCCCAAAATATCGTGGTTCCCATGCCCATAAAGGCAATGCTCCTTTCAAAAAAACGTTAGCTTATACTATACAGGAAAATGATTATTTTGTATAATAGCTCGATCTGCGATATTACAAGGAATTGATTCTACATAAAGAGGTGTTGAAATGGCAGCAGAAATCATAAATGTATCAACCGAAGAGCAGTTGCAGCAGGCGCTGGATATCCGGAAGGATGTTTTCGTGCTTGAACAGAAGGTTCCGATTGACCTGGAGATTGATGATTACGATCGTCTGGACTCCGATGCGCATCATGTCCTGATCAAGTCGGAGGGACAGTACGCGGCAACCGGACGTATCACCTATTACAATAAGGATTCCGCCAAAATGCAGCGCATTGCGGTACGTAAGCCATTCCGATCCAAAGGGATAGGGCGTGTGCTGATGATGGCATTGGAAACGCAGGCTCGTGAATTGAAACTGCAGTATTCCGTGCTGGATGCCCAGGTGCAAGCGGAGGCATTTTATCGCAAGCTGGGGTATGAGACGATTTCGGACGAGCCGTTTGATGATGCTGGCATTCCCCATGTTCGTATGAAAAAGGAACTGTAAGCTTCTTAACTATACGGTGGCTGATGATCCTATCGTTCTAAAAAGGAAAGACCTCGAGTATCGACTCGAGGTCTTTTTTGGCATGAATTAAAAGCTTGGCATATTATCCAGGTTGTTGCTGGGATCGCCATCCGCATTGGAACGAAGATGTTCATCTCCGTCACGTCCACGGAATACGTTCACATTTTTGATTTCTTTATTCTTGGCCATCTCTTGTGCTGTCTTGTAGTCCACGACACTACCGTTATCCAGCTTCAGTTCGATGATGTCGCCGTCGCCATTTTTACGGACGCCTACGACTTCTTGTTGTGTATTATCCATATAGATCGCCTCCCGGAATTAGTGTTCCCGGGAACCCTCATAAACTATTCCTCTATATTGAACTACAATTCGTATACCCGCTGCTGCTCCACAAATTCCATGATTCCGGTCTTGCCAATGAAAGCTTCGACCTCATCACTGTAATGCATGAGATAGGTGCGTTCCTGAATTTCTTCAGGGAGGCTGAGCAGCTCATCCAGTGTCGTATGAACCTCGCCGGGGCCTTGCAGCTGACATTCATGCAGAATCACTTCGCAATCCCGCTCATTCACCAGTTGGTTGAGCAGGATCGGATCGAATACCATGTCAGCACTGTAAAATATCCGATCATTCAGATAAAGCGAATAGCTGTCCTTGCCGGGAATATGCTGCGTATGAATCAGCTCTACCGAGATGCCTGATGAAATATGGGCCTTCACTCCCGGTTTCAGAGGGTGTACGTCAAATACATCATGCAGGGAGGAGATATGTCCCTGTTGATATAATCCGCCTTTGAGTGAATGTTCCCATATCGGTTCCACCAGCGATTCAGCAATGTAAAGCGGGAGTTTGCGGTTGTATTTCATTTTCATCATAAAGGCAAGCTCTTCCAGTCCGCCCACATGGTCGGCATGAATGTGCGTAATGAGCACGGCATCGATATCGTTAAATGTCTTATTCAACTGATGAAGTGCCATTGGAGCGGTGATGCCGCAGTCGATGAGAAGTGTGAAATTCCCGTCATGTACCAGTGCGTTATTGTTATAGTAGTTCTTGGCAAACGCACTGCCGGTGCCAAGCATTTGCAATTTCAGTGTCAATGGATGAAACCTCCTGATGATATGATGTGTAGTCCAGTATGCTAATGTATATTTTAACGAATTCCACGTTGATTTACACGGATTATATGATCGAATCGGCCCTGGAATGCAGTGTAATTCGTGATAGGCACAAACCTTACAGCATGAGGAAAAAATTTTACCACAAAGTGCAAAATTGTCCGCAACTTGTTTTTTGACATGTAGTATACACATATAACAACAAGATGAGCCAATGGAGGGAAATGATTATATGAAGTGGAAAAAAGTGATGGCATGTATGTTAGTGCTCTCTTTAATGGGTGGCAGCACCCTTTTGTTTGCAGATTCTGTCAATGAGCGAGTCCGTGTCTGGCTGAACGGTCATGAATTGAAGGATGGTGGATATTTAATTGATGGCAAAACCTATGTGCCGGTTCGGGAATTCGACGGGGCTGTGGATTGGAATCCCGCGAATGGACAAGTACAAGTCATCAAGCCGAACGTGCATATTTTTCTGTTTAAAGGAGATACTGTATTCGGCAACGTGAACAAGGGTAAGCTGAAATTCAATGTTTTTAGCCAGGTGGACAGCTTAAACAACGATATACACTCAGTGAAAGTAGCGATTGAGGATCCTTCGGGCAATATCAAAGATATTCAATCCGAGGTTGTAAAGGACCGCAAGGATAACTTTTGGTTCCGAACCTATGACTTCACGTACGATTTTAAAACAACAGGTAAGTATTCGGTTGGTTTTTATGTAAAAGTAAAAGCCGATTCGGATTTTGTGAAAATTGCTGAAAAAGTCATTACAACGCTCAATTAATGGGTTCTTTGGCTGTCTGGCAGAAATTGACCTGGAGAAGCTATCCGTGATACGATACGAAAGTATGATAATTTAACCGAAGTGAGGTTTTTTCAATGAGCGAACACAAACATGAACACGGAGATGCTTGCGGCTGCGGTCACGACCATGACCACGACCACGAACATGAAGAGTTTGTGCTGACATTGACGGATGAAGAAGGAAAAGAAGTAGAGATGGTTCTTGTGGAGACATTTGATGTCGGCGAGAAACTTTACGCGCTTTTGCTTGAACGCGAAAATCCGGAAGCGGACGGCGTCATTCTACGTATGGAAGAAGAGAACGAGGAAATGGTTCTTTACAATATTGAGGACGAAGAAGAATGGAATGAAGTAGAGGCGGTTTACAACGAACTGGTCGCTGCTGCAAACCAGGAATAAGACTCCTAAGCAATAAACCCGGTGCGAACCTCTCGCACCGGGTTTATTGTATTTACAGCTGCCATTTTAGAATATAGGATCCGTTTCCACGATGACTTTAACATTTTGGATGCTGCGGTCCTCAGGACCTTTCACCGGAAGGCCTACCTCGACATGATCGATAATGTAATCGATGTTTTCCTGGGAAATCACTTCGCCCGGAAGCAGAATCGGAATCCCTGGCGGGTAGACATAGATGAATTCGGCAATAATGCGTCCTGCCGATTCCTTGAAAGGTACAACCTCTGTATCCCCGTAAAATGCATCGCGAGGGATAAGCGACAACTGCGGAATTTCTGGTGTTTTCACAACCAACTCGTTAATCTCATTCACATGCATGTACTGATTCGAAAGCTCGCGGAGCGCTGTCAGCAAAATATCGATGGCCTCCTGATTGTCCCCCGGTGTAATGAGGCACAGAATATTGTACATATCACTGAGCTCCACCTCAATATTGTAGTGATCCCGCAGCCAGTTCTCGGTTTCATATCCTGTAATGCCGAGATGGCGTACATGGATCGTCAATTTGGTCGGATCATAGGAGTATGTTGCTTCTCCGCCTAATATTTCTTCACCGAAGCTGTACAAACCTTCGATTTTATTGACTTCCTGACGCGCATATTGCGCCAATTCAATCGTCCTTGCTGCCATTTCTCGTCCATGCAGCGCCAAACTGCGGCGTGAAGTATCAAGCGATGCCAGCAGGATGTAGGAGGTTGAGGTTGTGGTCAGCATGCTGATGATCGTCTGTACGCGATAAGGATTGATGTATCCGTTCTTGGTATTCACGTTCAGTACGGAGCTCTGCGTCATCGAGCCGCCGAGTTTGTGCACACTGGTCGCAGCCATATCGGCCCCGGCTTCCATTGCCGACATCGGAAGATCTTCATGAAAATGGATCAATACCCCGTGCGCCTCGTCCACGAGAACGGGTACGTTGTAGCTGTGAGCCAAATCCACGATTTCCTTCAGATTGGCGCTTACGCCGAAGTATGTCGGGTTAATGACCAATACGGCTTTGGCGTCAGGGTGACGTTTTAATGCTTTACGAACCGAGCTGATGGTGATGCCGTGATCGATGCCCACATTGGCATCTTGGGCAGGCGATACGAATACAGGCTTAGCCCCGGTAAAAATGATGGCGGAAAGCACGGATTTATGGACATTGCGCGGTACGATGATTTTATCGCCAGGCGAACATACCGACATGATCATAGTCATAATCGCTCCACTTGTTCCTTGGACACTGAAGTAGGTGTGATCGGCACCGAATGCATCGGCGGCCAGCTTTTGGGCTTCCTCGATGACGCCTGTAGGTTGATGTAAATCATCCAGCGGCGCAATATTGATCAAATCTATAGAAAAGGCGTTATCCCCTATAAATTCCCGAAATTCGGCATCGGTGCCGAGGCCCTTCTTATGTCCCGGAATGTGAAATTGCACGGGGTTTTTGGCCGCATGTTCTTTAAGTGCGGTGAAGAGCGGTGTACGACTGTGGTCCATGGACGTTGTCACAACCTTTCCCTATGTTTATTTTCTTATGATTTGTTGATTTCTGTTTTTATATAAACAAAATTGAGTATAGCAAAATAGGGGGGGAATGCAAGGAGAATGAACGGCTTTTTTTGCTTTGTCCAGCAACGCTTCATACTTTAGACATATTAAGGAGTAGCAACAAGATCTTCATCGTTCCTTCATTAAAATATCATCCATAAGAAAAACGTCTATCGACGTACTTTCTCAGAAGACAGACCGCGGTTAAAGGAAGTTTTTCTTGCGATTATAGAATTGTTCAGCTTCGCTGAAAATTTATAAATTCTATAATCTTAAAAAAAGAGCTGCATCAGCAGCCCAATTCATCAACATATATTGCTCATTAAAACGCCATTTTATAAAGCGGCAGCAGCGACTCAAACGTCTCCTGCACCTTTTGCACCAGCTCGTCCCCTTCAAGCTTGACGGCTTCCTCGCGCGGGATGCGCAGTCCGCACATCACCTCTGCCTTTTTTACCTGCTTCAGCTTCTCAATCAGACGCGTGAAATCTTCCTCGCTCATATCCTGATGAGGGGTGCCGGACGGGTTCATGTGATCCATGGACCAGTAGAAATTCTTGGGCAGCGCCTTTGCTGTTTTCTTCAGCTTGGCTTCCAGATTGCTGGCAAACACGGTCTTATTGGGACTTTCATAAATAATCGCGAAGATGACAAATAGATGGGTTCCGAACATGCCTACCTCAAAATGAGGCAGTGCTTTGTACCCGCGTTTGC
The DNA here is from genome assembly GCF_018613005.1 of Paenibacillus sp. ISL-20. Taxonomy (NCBI): domain Bacteria; kingdom Bacillati; phylum Bacillota; class Bacilli; order Caryophanales; family Paenibacillaceae; genus Paenibacillus; species Paenibacillus sp. ISL-20. The sequence goes on along the minus strand of NZ_JAGGRD010000070.1, from coordinate 89,084 downwards.
TGGCAGCCCAAGCGACCCAAGTGTCAATGGGAGGATTGACAGTGCGTCTTGCATGCTTGGCGACATGCACAAACATCTCTTCCCCAGCCAAGACAGATACATAGGGGGCGAGCTCAGCCCCTAGAGCCTCCAGCTTGGGTCTTACCCGTTCAATGAGAACCTCCATACGGGCCTCAAGCCCGGGAACGGAGAATACGTCGAAATCTTGATCTGTAAATCCGGTAACCGTCATGGATGTGATGGCCTCCCTGTTGTAGATGATATCGTTGCTAAACTCGGTTTTTGGATAACTTATTATACCATAAGGTGAATGGACATCACGCATTACCCAGAAAAGCTTCACCGTATGTTCATGTGGGCTAAAAATAGTCAATAAACCAAGTTACCGTTACATAAGATGGAGTATAAGATATAGATAAGACAACATCAAAAGCAGCCATGGGGGAAATCTTCACCGCCGTTTAATGATCGGTAGTAAACCGGAGGAGGGAGTGCCGTGAATAAGAGCGAGGAAGTGGAGTATTGCAACCTGGAGCTCCGGTTTGATCGCCGGCATATCCAGGACCTAATCAAGGAATTGATCCAGGAAGGATATTCGCTTTATTGGAGCGAGAATGATACGCAGTTTGTCATTTCAATCCGAACAGGTCGCAAGCTGGTAAAGCTGCGGTTTCAACGAACAGGAAGCGGTTTTAAACTAGTAGGCGATTATATGATCCGTGATCCCAAACTCGCGGAATGGATGGAGAAATTGATCGAGAATACCCGTGGCCATGCTGTCGTTAAACGTTTCAAGGACCGGCAAATATTGATCGAGAATATTTTGTTCGGTGAGGTCATAAGGCTCGTGGAAATATCCGGTTACCGGCAGCGGGTGCTGTTTCAGAAGGGGACGCCGATGACGGAGCAGGAAATGCTGCGGTTGTTTGAATCGGATGAAGGGGAACAGCGACTGCTGCTGTCCAGACTGGAAACCGACGATGAGCTTGAGAAGCTCCATGCGGCGCTGCAAGAGGGGAACGAAGACAAAATTTTGGCTTGCAAGCAAAGACTCCGTGAGCTTTCCTTGGAGCTGATGAGGCTGGAGTGGTAACTACTTCAATCCGGATACAAGTTTAAAGCACGAACAACACTCCGAAACAGAAGGGGTGTTTTCGCGCGTGTTCTGATTTTGTGACAGGGGTTCACTTGTCAAATGAAAAACGTTAATATAAGATTATTGCAAATCATCTCGGATAGGGATGGGTTGTTTAAAAATATATTGGAGCAAAGGATGGAGAACCAGATGTCAAAACAACAAATCGGTGTGATTGGCCTTGCTGTAATGGGAAAAAACCTGGCCCTGAACATCGAAAGCAAAGGCTTCACCGTTTCTGTATATAACCGCTCTCCGCAAAAAACGGAAGATATGCTGAAGGAAACCGAAGGCAAGCAAGTGAAGGGGACATTCTCAATCGAAGAATTCGTGGATTCCCTTGAGACTCCTCGTAAAATCCTGATCATGGTACAAGCGGGACAAGCTACCGATGCTACGATTGAACAGCTGATTCCACATTTGGACAAAGGCGATATCATCATCGATGGCGGTAACGCTTATTTCCCTGATACACAGCGCCGCAGCAAAGAACTGGCTGAAAAAGGCTTTAACTTTATCGGTGCTGGGGTTTCCGGCGGCGAAGAAGGCGCGTTGAAAGGCCCATCGATCATGCCTGGCGGACAAGAAAGTGCCTACAAGCTGGTTGAGCCTATTTTGACAGCCATCTCCGCTAAAGTTAACGAAGAGCCTTGCTGTACATATATCGGACCAGACGGTGCCGGCCATTATGTAAAAATGGTTCACAACGGTATCGAGTATGGCGATATGCAGCTTATTTGCGAAGCTTACCAATTGCTGAAGGACGTACTCGGCCTTGATGCGAAGGATCTGCACGGAATCTTCACTGAGTGGAACCAAGGCGAACTCGATAGTTACCTGATTGAGATTACGGCTGACATTTTCTCCAAATATGACGAAGAAACCGGCAAGCCGATGGTAGACGTGATTCTGGATACGGCGGGTCAAAAAGGAACAGGTAAATGGACAAGCCAAAGCTCCCTGGATCTGGGCGTGCCGCTGTCCATGATCACCGAATCCGTATTCTCCCGTTTCCTGTCCGCGATGAAAGAAGAGCGTGTGGCAGCAAGCAAAATCCTGAATGGTCCCAAAGCAGCTGCATTTGACGGCGACAAAGCCGAGTTCATTGAAAATGTGCGCAAAGCGCTGTTTGCAAGCAAAATCGTATCCTACGCTCAAGGCTTTGCACAGCTTCGCGTGGCATCCGATGAGTACGGCTGGAACCTGCAATACGGCAACCTCGCTAAAATTTGGCGCGGCGGCTGCATTATCCGTTCCCGTTTCTTGCAGAACATCACGGATGCATATGAGAACAATCCTGAGCTGAAGAACCTGCTGCTGGATCCGTTCTTTACCAATATTATTGAATCCTATCAAGATGCATGGCGTAAGGTTGTTGCTTCCGCAGTATCCTTGGGCATCCCGGTTCCTGGGTTCTCCAGCGCGCTTGCATACTACGATAGCTATCGCACCGCAAACCTGCCAGCGAACCTGCTGCAGGCTCAGCGTGACTACTTTGGAGCTCACACGTTTAAACGTGTGGACAAAGAAGGAACCTTCCACTATAACTGGATGGATTAATTCTGCTCTATTTATGGCAGCATGAATACCATCCTCCCTGGATGGATTAATTCTGCTCTTTTACGGGAGTATGAATGCCATTCCCCCTGGATGGATCAATTTCACTCCCGGATGTAGGATGAATTCCGTTCGTCGGAGGAGAAGCCGGAGATTCAACCGTGCGGGCTTGAGAAGGGGAGTGCGCCTCCGCCAGCTCAGGGAGTCCGTGCATGGCTTCTAAGAGACAGGTGCGGATGTCGTGGTTCTTCGTATGGATGTGGTTTCCGCTTCCGAGCAAGAGCAGCGCGGCTTCGCAATAACTGTTGTAATTTTGCAGCAAACGTGGCTTTGAAAGATCCAGCAGTGCAGGATCCTTCAGAGCCACTTTTTTTTGGACAAAATGAAGCACCCAGATCACATCTTCACGGCATAGCGGGTAGGATGGGTCGAGGATCCGGCGGATGCGCTTGGCAGCCGAAGAGAGGCCGGTTGGACGAAAAGACATAATGGATTTCACTCCTTTCTTCTAATCTTGTATTCTTGTAATTAGTATATGACAATAGGGAACCAGATAGACTCGATAAAATTGGAGCATTACTTGGGGTTACTCGCATAACAGCAACATAACAGCAATTTAGAGAGTTAGGTCCATTGTCGAAAGATTTGGGGCTGTGGTATGATATGAGCAACCTTTACAGTGAAGCAGCAAATGGGGGGTCAAATTGGATAAGATAGGTAAGAACATTATTCTGATCGGGATGATGGGCACGGGCAAGTCAACCGTAGGGCGTCTTCTGGCAGAAACGCTCGGCTACACCCTGATCGATCTGGATGCTGAAATTGAGAGGATGGAAGGCAGAACGATTCCCGAGATGTTTGAAGCGGGTGGAGAGCCGTATTTTCGTGAGGCTGAGTCTGTCGCACTGCGCAGCGTGTTGCAACGGAAAGGCATTGTTGTAGCGTCCGGCGGAGGGGCTGTGCTTCGTTCCGAAAATTGTGACCAGATGAAACGTGATGGCTGGGTCGTTGCTCTAACAGCGGATGCTGCCAGTATCGTCGAACGGGTACGGGGTGATGCCAATCGGCCGCTGCTTGCGGGCGATGTCGAAGATAGAGTTCGGCGTATCTTGGATGAACGAAAGGACAAATACCTGTTTGCGGATGTCATAGTGGATACGGTTGGCCGATCTGCAGGCGAAGTGGCGACTGACATTTTAACGCATTACCGCGGCTAAGATGGTCAGCGAACGGCTTTGGAATGATGATTTTGCAGTATCTATGGGTGAATCTGGGGATCGCTTTCGGATTGGAATAAGCAAAAAAAGGCGGGGATAACGATCATCCCTCACCTTCCATAGCTGGTTTATTCTTCATCGTCATGCCACTGAAGCATGCCGCCCTTCATGTTGATTACATTAATCAAGCCTTGGTGATTCAAAAATTCGCATACGTGTTGACTCCGTCCGCCGCTGCGGCAGATGAAGACGACATCTTGATCGCGCGGAATTTCGTCCAGGCGACTCGGGATCTCGCCCATAGGAATATGCTTGGCACCGCTGATCATGCCGGTGGCAACTTCCTCATCCTCGCGGACATCAATCATGTATACATTTTCGCCGTTTTGAAGCCGGCTTCTAAGCTCCGATGTTTCCATTTGAGGGATCGGTTTCATCATAATAGACCTCTTTTCTGATAATAAATGATTAAGATCGTAACGATCTGAATTTCCAGTTCACATGAACTATGATAACCAAGCGGTTCTTTCCCTGTCAATTTATCCTAAGGGAGATTTCAAGGCTGGTTTATCGTAACATAATATATACAAGGAGAGATACATACGATGGATGTAATCGTCAAACCTACGCCTATACTAAACGGAGAGATTGGAGCGTTATCCTCCAAGAACTATACAACCCGTTACCTGCTGGTGGCTGCACTTGCGGGAGGAACGAGCACGATCTATTACCCAGCTCATAGCGAGGATAGCGATGCCATGAGACGCTGTATCCGGGATCTCGGAGCCGTGATCGAGGAGGACGAGGAGAAGGCGGTTATTACGGGCTTTGGCAAATCGCCCCGGGATGTGAAGGAGCTGAATGTCGGTAATGCCGGTGCCGTATTGCGCTTCCTGATGGGCGTCACGGCATTATCTAAAGAGGTTACTTTCGTCAATACCTATCCGGATTCACTGGGCAAACGTCCTCACGATGATCTCATTGAAACGCTTGGTCAATTGGGTGTGGAAGTGGAGCATAACGAAGGCAAACTGCCGATCACGATTCGTGGCGGTCAGCCTAAGGGCGGAAAGCTCACTGTTTCTGGCGAAGTGAGTTCGCAGTACTTAAGCGCATTGTTGTTCTTAACGCCACTGCTTGCTGAAGACAGCGAGATTACCGTTACCGGTGATTTGAAATCCAAGGTCGTTATCGGTCAGACCCTGGAAGTGCTGGAGCAGGCGGGCATTACCATTCATGCAGCGGACGATTATACATTCTTCCGGGTTCCTGGTGGTCAATCCTATGAAGCGAAGACCTATACGGTTCAAGGTGATTATCCGGGCTCTGCTGCCGTCCTGGCGGCGGCAGCGGTTACGCAGTCGGATGTAACCATCCGCAATCTGTCAGAGGACAGCAAGCAGGGAGAGCGGGCCATTATTGACGTCCTCCGGATGATGGAGGTTCCGCTCACACACGAGAACGGAAATGTCCATGTGCAGGGCAATCGTACCCTGAAAGCATTGGAATTTGACGGAGATGCAGCGACGGATGCGGTGCTTGCTATGGTAGCGGCAGCTGTGTTTGCGGAAGGGACCTCCCGATTCTACAATGTGGAGAATCTCCGCTATAAGGAATGCGACCGGATTACGGATTATTTGAACGAATTGCGCAAAGCCGGAGCCAACGTTGAGGAACGCCAGGCCGAGATCATCGTTCACGGCCGTCCGGAAGGCGTCGAAGGTGGCGTTGAGATCAATGCCCATTATGATCATCGGGTGATCATGGCCCTGACGGTGGTCGGGCTTCGCGCACATCAGCCGATCCGGATTAAGGACGCACATCATGTGGCCAAGTCGTACCCGCAATATTTTGATCACATGAAGGCGCTTGGAGCCAACGTGGAATGGGTAAAATAAAGGAATAGCCAAGCAACTCGTCTATTACGAATGGAGAGGTGGTCATGAAGCATGGCATTTGAGAATCCTACGCGCGAAGAAATCGCGGATATTTTGCGAAACGCAGGCAATATCGCTGTTGTCGGTCTGTCAGATCGGCCGGATCGTACATCCCATATGGTTTCTGCTGCGATGCAAAAGCGCGGGTACCGGATCATCCCGGTTAACCCTGGTGCAACCGAAATTCTCGGGGAGAAGAGTTATCCATCCCTGAAGGACATTCCGGAGCCGATCCATATCGTCAATGTGTTTAGACGAAGTGAATACTGTGCTGATGTGGCGCGGGAAGCTGCCGAGATTGGCGCCAAGGTGCTCTGGCTGCAGCAGGGAATTATCAGTGAAGAGGCGGCGGCCATCGCGGAGAAGAGCGGCATGATCGCCATCATGGACCGCTGCATTAAGGTGGAGGATTCCATCGCTTTGGGCGGACGTTAAGATTTAAATGGTGAATTGGAAGTATGGGCAAGCCTTATGTTGAAGCAGCCATGGCAGACTGGACACGATCCGGCTTGCCGAGGTATTGCTTGTGAGGCTTGCTTTTCTTTGTGGCATTTGCCCTGATTTCTTTTTGACAAAAACAGGCGCAGCGCTTACCATCAAGGATAGAAAGGAGGGCTCGCCTTGAATTGGTTGGGATCATTACAACAGCTGGGCAGAGCAGTTATGCTCCCTACAATGGCGCTTCCAGCGGCAGCTCTCCTGCTTAGCGTGGGAAGTCTGCCATGGTCGGCGTGGGGCTTCGGAACCTTGGGCGAGATTGCTCAGGCTGCGGGGCACGGCGTGTTTTATTACATGCCATATTTATTTGCCATTGGTGTCGCGTGGGGACTTTCGAATCAAGGAGGACCCGCAGGGCTTGCCGCTCTGGCTGGCATGTTTATCTATGATCAGGTTATATCCCGTCTGGGAGACGGGAGTGTACAGCCCTCGACCTTGATTGGTATTATTTTTGGGGTAATGTCCGGTTACGTTTACAACCGGTTCAAACATATTAAGCTTCCTGAAGCGATACAGTTTTTTGGTGGCTCCCGATTTGTACTTTTATTCATGGGATTGTTCTCTACGATATTTGCATGGGTCATGCTGGGGATGGCCCCCATTGTACAGCGCGGATTAGATTATTTTTATGATCTGACCGTACATATGGGGGCGTTCGGATTATTCCTTTACGGAATTTTGTACAGGGTGCTGACGGCATTCGGTCTGCATCACTTGTTGAATAACGTGTATTGGTTTCAGTTGGGGTCGTACGAGACGGAAGACGGTACCGTCGTTCAAGGGGATCTGCCCCGATTCTTCGCGGGTGATCCAACAGCAGGCGATTTCATGGCCGGGTTATTCCCGATTATGATGTTTGCTCTGCCGGCGATTGCATTTGCCATTATTCAAGAAGCACGTGAAGATTTGAAGCCGAAGGTAAAAAAAACGTTTATGCGGTCCGCGCTTGTCTGTTTTTTGACCGGGGTATCGGAGCAGATTGAATTCGCGTTCTTATTTGCGTCTCCTTATCTGTATGTGCTCCACGCCCTGATGGCCGGGTTCGCGATGGTGCTTACCTATGCATTTGATATCCATCACGGGTTTTCGTACTCGGCGGGATTTATCGATTACGTACTCAATTTTCACTTGTCGAAGAACGCCTGGATCATCATACCGATCGGGGCCGTATACGGCATCGTTTACTATTTTCTGTTCCGTTGGGCCATTCGCACCTTCGAAATCCCGACACCGGGGCGTGAAGAAGGTTCGGCGCTGGAAGGCCGGGCAGGAGACATCCCCTATCAGGCACCGCTTATTCTGGAGGCGCTTGGGGGAAAAGACAACATCGTTCAGGTCCAATCCTGCATGACGCGTCTTCGATTAACCGTATATAATGACCGCCAGATTGATTCGGACGCACTGAAATTGCTCGGTTCAGCCGGTATCATCAAGCTGGGCGGCGGTAACGTTCAGGTGGTGTTCGGGACGTATTCCGAGCTCATCCGCGAAGAGATAAATAAGCTGATGCAGCAAGATTTACCGCGTGTTCTGTTCAGCGCGCCCGTACAGGGACGCATGCTTCCGATTGACGAAGTGCCGGATGATATTTTTGCCGCCAAGCTTGTCGGCAACGGCGTGGCGTTCATTCCGGAAAAAGGGGAACTTGTATCCCCGGTTTACGGCACCGTGATGCATGTCTATCCGACGATGCATGCCATTGGCATTTCAACGCCGGATGGACTCGAGGTGTTGATTCATATCGGGATCGATACCTCTCAACTGAAAGGACCGTTTTCAGCTGTGGTAAGCGAAGGAGACACCGTTGAACCGGGGCAATTGCTGGTCAAGTTCGATCTGGCGTATTTAAAGACACATGCCGCATCACTGGCCACACCGATGGTGATCACGAATCCCGATAAAGTAAGATCTTGGAGCTTTGCTCCATTCAAGTCCGTTAAGAGAGGACAGTCATCTGTCATGTCCGTCGTATTAAATGAAAGTAATGCTGGGGGTAGAGAATCATGATACAAGGCATTGGCGCAGCAACAGGCATAGCGATCGGTAAGGCTTTCGTACTGCCGCATTGGGAGCTGGACCTTCCGGATTCCGAAATGGATGCTGTCGATTTAGCCAAAGAGTTCGAGCGCTTATATGAAGGCATACGAACCTCCAAGAATGAAATTGAATATATCAAGAACGAATTCAAGGAAATGGTGGGGCACGAGGAGTCGCAGATCTTTGATGCGCATCTGGCCATACTGGAGGATCCCGTATTCATGAACGAAATCCAAGGGATCATCGAGCGCCAGTACAAGGCTGCCGAGGTGGCGGTTAAAGAGGCGATCGATCATTTCGTTTCCATGTTCGATTTGCTGGACGACGAGTATATGAAGGAGCGGGCGCTGGATATTAAGGATGTTGGCAATCGGCTGCTTAAGCATCTTCTCGGTGCACCGGAAGTCAAGCTTCCGGCTGATACGCAGCCTTATATTCTGGTTGCGAAGGAGCTCTCTCCGTCTCAGCTCGTGCACCTTAATCCCTCCCACGTTCTTGGCATTGTGACAATGACGGGTGGCAAGACCTCTCATTCGGCGATTATGGCTCGCGCTCTTGGCATACCGCTGGTATCCGGGATTGAGAACAAGCTGGATCATCCGATCCAGACTGGACAGCATTTAGTTGTGGATGGAGATGAAGGCTTGCTGTATTTGGAGCCTGACACGCTGATCGTGGAGCGTTATGAAGGGATCCGAGAGCAACAATGGAAAAAGAAAGAGCAGCTGCAGCTCCTGGCGACGGTTGATGCGGTTACGAAGGATGGAACATACTTTAATCTGGCCGCGAATATGAACTCCGTTAAAGAAATGGAGATTGCACTGAAGAACGGGGCGCAGGGAGTCGGATTGTTCCGGACGGAATTCTTATATATGGATCGCCACAACTTTCCTTCGGAAGAAGAGCAGTTTGAAGTGTATAAGCTGGTTGCCGAGAACGCAGGTCAGGCTTCGGTTGTGATCCGTACGCTGGATATTGGCGGCGATAAGCAGCTGGATTATTTCGGGCTGCCGGAAGAAGAGAACCCCTTCCTGGGGTATCGCGCCATTCGTATCAGTCTGGATCGCACAGAACCGTTCCAGACCCAGCTGTCCGCTATTCTGAGAGCCAGCGCTTTCGGTAACGTCAAAATCATGTATCCGATGATATCCTCGGTAGAGGAAGTCAGGCAGGCTAATGCCGTGCTGCGGCGTGCGATGGCCGATTTGGACCAACGGGGCATTGCATACGATCCGAACATTAAGGTTGGCATCATGATTGAGGTACCGGCAGCAGTCACCATTTCGGATTTGTTGGCAGAGGAAACCGATTTCTTCAGTATCGGGACCAATGATCTGGTTCAGTATGTGCTGGCGGTGGATCGCATGAATGAACAGATCGCGCACATGTACCATCCGTTTCATCCTGCGGTTTTGCGCATGCTTCGGACGACGGTGGAGGCTGCGCATGAGGCAGGCATACCTGTCAGCGTGTGTGGAGAAATGGCAGGGGACGAGCGGGCGATTCCAATATGGCTGGAGCTTGGCGTTAAGGATCTAAGCATGTCTCCGCAATCCTTGCTTCGCGTGAAGCATCGCATCTTGAATACCAATGCGGCAGAAGCGAAGGGGGAGGCAGCGGATTGCTTCAAATTGCGTACCAGCGACGCTGTCGAAGAGCGCCTTAGCGCCTTTGCCGAACGCAGCAGTTATCTGAACGGAACGAACGGTACGGACAGCACGGCCTCTTAAAAGGCTTCTAGTAATGAGATAACGTTCCAATTTTTCATGTTTCTTTTTTGAGTGGACAAGCAATATTCACATAAAAAAACAGCTGCCTATCTCACCAGGAGCACTTCTTGGTGAAATGAGCGGCTGTTTTTGTGTGGTGCAGGGAGCTTTAGCCTTGCTGGGCCAGAGCATCGCAAAAGGCTTTGCCGTACGGCGGCAGATCCGGAGGACGGCGGGCGGAAATAATATGCCCATCGGTTACGACCGCTTCATCCTCCCAGATTGCACCGGCATTTTCCATATCGTCCCGGATTCCCGGTGTGGAAGTCACCGTAATGCCGTCCAGGATTTTTGCAGAGATGAGCACCCATCCGGCGTGGCAGATCTGTCCGATCGGCTTTTTGTCCGCATTCATCTCTTTAACGAGTTGCAGCACTTTATCATAACGGCGCAGTTTGTCCGGCGCCCAGCCGCCCGGAACGAGAATCCCATCATAATCCTCGCTGTTCAGCTCTTCAAACGAATACTCGGCTTGAGCGGGAACACCATATTTGCCTGTGTAAGTTTTTCCTTTTTCCAATCCGGCAAGATGGACTTCAGCCCCTTCTTCACGGACTCGGTAAACGGGATACCATAGTTCCAGATCCTCAAATTCTTCGTCTACAAGTGCTATCACTTTTTTTCCAGCCAATCTCATGATCCATTTAGCCCCTTTCTCTGCAGATTTCTTGATATATCCGTAACATGACCGAATATGTCTCTTAAGACTGTACTCATTGTAACAAATATGGACGGGGGTTTCATAGGAGTGACCAAAGAACAAACATTTGGAAACATATCTGGTAAATAAAGCATTATCACAAATTAGCAGGATTCTTTGGTATGATAGTCGAATAGAACTAGTTCAGGTGACAGATTTGTGACATAGGGCTGTTGGTATTAGATTACGTGATAGGATTTGGGGTGGGCATTTTGTTCAAAACCTGCAACTGCGGACAATGGATGAAGTTGGAATTAAGGAAGCTGATTCATGAAAGAAAGACTCGAATATGTCATGTTCCTGTTTATGCCTGTCAGGCTTGTATGAAGTATGAGCTTCTACCTTTTATTAAACCGGATTTACTTCGCTATCTCGCATCGATTAGCAATGAAACCGGACGAATACGCGTTTCGTTCGCAGATGTTAATGAGTCTGCATACGTACTTCGAGAAGTGTTCCGTACATACGATGATGATTCGTCGGTAGAATGGCAGACACGCTGCATGGAAGTCTTTGACGAGCGAATTAATATGCTGTTGGATCTATTTCGTTATGCCCAGAGCATGGGCGACGGTGACTGGATGAGACAAATTGAGGGGCGTCTTGAGCAATTAAGCACCATCAAATCTCTCATTCCTGAAAATTCGGGCAATTATGCAAGATGATTTTCAGAAAATTTTCGCGGTTGTTGGATTTTTCACGCACTTTTTGTTAGGATAGAGGATAGGAACTTCAATACAATGAAGGGAATGTATATCCTATGGCGACGTTGACGAAAATGACTACTATAGAAGATTTACGCAACACGCTTGAATCTTCGGAGCAGAGGCCCTTGCTGTTGTTTAAACATAGTACCAGATGCCCAATTAGTGCCGGAGCTTATAAGGAAGTGCAAGCTTACCTGGAGGACCAGCCGAACGAGCGGATTGACTATGTATGGATTGATGTCATTGCCGACCGTCCGGTGTCGAGTCAGGCTGCGGAAACTCTAAGCATACAGCACGAATCGCCACAAGTTATTCTTGTAAAAGAAGGAGCGCCAGTCTGGCATACATCCCATTCCCATATTACGGCTGAAGCGCTGAAAGCTCAATTGGACGGCATCTAATGCCGTGTCGTTGCACAAAGCAGTATTTTGTCGTATCATAAATTCAATTGGTATTGAACGAATGAAAATCTATTGGCAATGGAGAGAAGGAATTTGACGGTAACCATTTACGATGTTGCGCGCGAAGCAGGCGTTTCCATGGCGACGGTATCACGGGTTGTAAACAATAACCCGAACGTTAAGCCTCAGACCCGGAAAAAAGTATACGAAGCGATTGAACGTTTAGGGTATCGTCCGAATGCGGTAGCCAGAGGTCTGGCCAGCAAGAAGACCACAACCGTCGGCGTTGTGATCCCTGATATTTCGAACTCGATCTTTGCGGAGATTGCTCGTGGTATTGAGGATATTGCTAACATGTACCACTATAATATAATTTTGTGTAATGCCGACAAACGTAAGGAAAAAGAAATCCGCGTTATCAACACCTTGCTTGAGAAGCAAGTGGACGGGCTGTTGTTTATGGGTGGAACGGTGACGGACGAGCATATCCAGGCGTTCCAGACATCGGCTGTGCCGATTGTTCTTTGTGCGACAAGTGATGAGAGAGGTTCTTATCCTTCGGTCGACATTGATCATGAACAAGCTGCGTTTGATGCGGTAAGCACACTGATCCGGCACGGGCATCGTGAGATTGCCATGATCAGCGGAACGCTGCAGGATCCGGCGAACGGTTATGCACGCTTCCAAGGCTACAAGAAGGCACTGGAGACAGCTGGCATTGAGTATCAAGAGGATCTGGTGCGGATTGGTAACTATCGCTATGAGTCCGGCGTGGAAGCGATGAAATACTTCCTGGGGCTTAAGAAGAAACCGACGGCTATTTTTGCTGCTACCGATGAGATGGCGATTGGGGCTATTCATAGCATTCAGGATGAAGGCTATAAAGTGCCGGATGACTTCTCTATTATCAGCGTTGATAATATCCGGATGGCTTCAATGGTTCGTCCACAGCTGACGACAGTAGCTCAACCGATGTATGATCTGGGAGCCGTAGCGATGCGCTTGCTTACCAAGCTGATGAAGAAGGAGAATGTGGAGAATCCTCGCGTGATTCTGCCGCATGAAACGATTCTTCGGCTTTCGGTTAGTCATGTGAACGAGTAAGAAGTGTGATTTAGACATCTATTGATTTGAAGAAAGCTCCTGATTTTAAGGGGCTTTTTTCTGGTGGGATCTTTATATGGTCTTGAATTCAGGAGGGATATCGGTATGACTACACAGGTTATTGGCCTAATCGGGGCCATGGACGAAGAAGTGGAAATGCTGCTCAGTCAACTGGAGAATAAAGAAACAGCAGTCCGTGCAGGGGTTACATATGCTTCGGGAACGATTCATGGCAAGAGAGTCGTTGTATGCAAGAGCGGGGTGGGTAAGGTGAATGCCGCGGTTACCACGCAAATCCTGATTGACACCTATGGCGTTTCCAAAATATTGTTTACCGGCGTAGCGGGTGCGCTGCATCCGGAGCTGAACATTGGCGATATCGTCATCTCTTCCTCCTGCATGCAGCACGATATGGACGTGACTCCGTTGGGGTTTGCTCGTGGGGTGATTCCGTATCAGAAAGTGTCCGATTTTCCTGCGGATCCGTCGTTGATCGAGCTGGCAGAGGAAGCGTGCAAAGAGCAGGGGGTGAATCATTACGTCATTGGGAAGGTTCTGTCCGGCGACCAGTTCATTGCCAGCCGTGAAACGGTACGGACGCTCTACGAGGATCTGAACGGAGCTTGCGCGGAAATGGAAGGTTCTGCTGTTGCCCAGGTGTGTTATATGAACAGTGTGCCTTATGTGGTGATCAGATCCATGTCTGATAAGGCTGACGGCTCTGCCCATGTCAACTTCCCTGAGTTTACAGTGAAAGCTTCCAAGCGTTCACACGAAATCGTGAACTACATGCTGGGCAAACTCTAGTAACAAATTTGAGCAAGCGGTCGGTTGCATATCCAGTTATGCGCCAGCAGATAAACAAACTCCCCTGTGGCAAATTCTTGGGGAGTTTGTTTTTTTGTTTATTTTATGGGTATCGACTTAATACATAAACCGCTGTCTGAAACGGATACGATCGAATTGTTCTTGTGATGAAAGCGGTACGTGCCGCCCGATTCTGACCATAAGACAGTTGGCAGGATGGGAACAGATTTCCGGATCATCGGTTGCGTACCACTCCATATCTACGATTTTCATTAACCGTTCCATCATTTTGCGGTAATCCCATACGTTAAGGCCGCTTCCTTTAAGATCCCAATGCCAGTAGTACTCGGTCGTAAACACGATGTAACGCTCCATCTGTTCTTCTTCAAATGCAGTCTTGATCATCTGCTGCCCAAGTCCCAGAGAACGGTAGTCTTTTGCTACCTCGATGGCGCCAAGTTCAATCAAATCCTCCATATTGCCCTCGGACCAGCGTTCCTGCTCATCCGGGTGATGAAATGTTACATATCCAACGATCATATCTTGGTCTCTCGTGATGATGATTCTGCCTTCGGGCAGGCCTGCAATTTCCACCAATGCCTCATGCTGCTCCGCAGGACGACGAAAAGCCTTGAGATCAGGGTGCATGGTTAGCTCGGATAGTTGCTCGGGAGGTACAGGTCCTTCGATGATCAGGCGGCGGTCTTCAGGGAACAAAACATGAGACTGGTATACCTTGCAGTGTTCCATCCGTTACGCTCCTTTCAATTCCATACCCTACTTATAGCAAAAAAATAAAAAAATGAAAAGCAATGACAGGCAAACAAGAGCTATGATATAATCTTTTCGACATAAAATCTTCACATTTATGTTGTACTTAACGATATGTTTCCTTGCGAATTCTAAGGGTTAATGACTCGATGACTGCGACAACGTGACGACCCACCGCAATGTGTAAAATGTATGTTTCATTCAATCATTTTGTAAGCGCTGTCCACTATGAGGAGACCGATTTGAGAATGAGGAGGATGTTATCATGAATCAAACGCATAGCGAAATATTGCCAAGTGAAGTTTCACATTCCAATATGAAGAGTTACGAGCAGGCACGCTCCGAGTTTTCATGGGACGAAATCGAGAGACATTTTACTTGGTATGAGACGGGCAAAGTGAATATGGCGTATGAAGCTATTGATCGTCATGTAGCAGAGGGGCGAGGAGACAAGATAGCTCTCCTGTACAGTGACGCCAATCGCGAGGAATCTATTACTTATGCCCAGTTGAAAGAGAAATCCGACAAGTTCGGTAATGTACTCCGCAAATATGGTGTTGGCAAGGGTGATCGGGTATTTATTTTTATGCCGCGCGGCCCTGAGCTCTATGCCGGTTTGCTGGGCGTTCTGAAGGTTGGCGCCGTGGTCGGCCCATTGTTCGAGGCGTTTATGGAAACGGCGGTAAAGGACCGTCTGGAAGACAGTGGTGCTGTTGCACTGATTACGACGCCTGCACTGTTGTCACGTGTGAAGCGAGACGAGTTGCCTGAACTGAAGCATATTTTTGTTGTTGGCGAGATTGAAGAGGAGGACCCGCGGCTAGTAAGCTACCACGAGGAAGTAGAGGCTGCATCAAGTGAGCTGGAGATTGAATGGCTTGAGCGGGAAGATGGATTGATTATGCACTATACATCGGGCTCTACCGGGAAACCGAAGGGCGTGTATCACGTGCAGAATGCCATGATTCAGCATTATTATACGGGCAAGGTTGTTTTGGATTTAAGGGAAGATGATATATATTGGTGCACGGCGGACCCGGGTTGGGTAACCGGTACGTCCTATGGTATATTTGCACCGTGGTTGAATGGGGTTACCAATGTCATTCGCGGAGGCCGTTTCAGTCCACAGGATTGGTACAGCACGTTGGTGAACAATAAGGTAACAGTATGGTACAGCGCTCCGACCGCTTTCCGCATGTTGATGGGTGCCGGTTCCGACCTTATCGACCAATATGATTTGAGCCATGTACGGCATATTTTATCTGTTGGCGAGCCGCTTAATCCCGAGGTGGTGCGTTGGGGACACAAGGCTTATAAGCATCGTATCCATGACACATGGTGGATGACAGAGACCGGCGGACAGCTGATCTGTAATTACCCGGGCATGGCGATCAAGCCAGGATCCATGGGGCGTCCGGTGCCGGGCATTACAGCTAAGATTTTGGACGATCAGGGGAGAGAAGTGCCTCCGTACACGATGGGTAATTTGGCCATCAAGACACCTTGGCCGTCCATGATGAGAAAAGTTTGGAACAACGAGGCGAAGTATGAAGAATACTTCCGAATTCCGGGCTGGTACATTTCAGGTGATTCGGCATATATGGATGAAGAAGGATACTTCTGGTTCCAGGGCAGAATAGACGATGTGATTAATTCGTCCGGTGAACGAATCGGACCGTTCGAAGTGGAGAGCAAGTTGGTTGAGCATCCCGCTGTCGCTGAAGCAGGCGTGATCGGTAAGCCGGATGTAACCCGTGGCGAGATCATTAAGGCCTTTATCTCCTTACGTGAGGGGTATACACCTACCCAGGAGCTCAAGGATGAAATCTACCGTTTCGTAAAGGAAGGACTTTCCGCTCATGCCGCACCTCGTGAGATAGAGTTTAAGGATAAACTTCCGAAGACGCGCTCCGGTAAGATCATGCGCCGCGTACTAAAAGCGTGGGAACTGGATCTTCCGACAGGCGATTTGTCCACGATTGAAGATTAAACCGTGATCAAGAACAGGGCTGACAATGGAGATGGTGACCACCATTTCCGTTGTCAGTCTTTTGTGCGCTTGGCAGCGTAACTGACTAAGGAGTGAAAGTCTCCAGCATACCGCGAGGTGGCGGAAGTGCATTAAACTTCCGAGGTTAACCTCCTTATCTTGCAAGATGCGGTCTGTCCTCATGGAATATACGTAGAAGTACCTGCGTCACCTAAAAAATAAAGCCAGCCCTTCTAACAGATGATCTCTGTAGAGGGGCTGGCTTTTTAGTATACCAATCTATTTTTTCTCAAAATATACGGCCGGTGAAGCTGCAGATTCACCGATTGGATTTACGGCAGTTACTCTAAAGGTACCGCCGATTGGGTTACCCGAGGAGTAGTAGAACTCCGTGCTCTTACTTGAGCCAAGAAGCTGGTAATTGCCATCACTGTTCGGACTGATGTAGATGTTGTAGACCATTACTTCTTCCTCTGAAGCATTGCCACTCCAGGTGGCCTGGAAGCCCTCAGGGGTAGCCGCAAGGGTGGGCTGACCTGGTGCAGACGGTACGGTAGTAGCACCTTCATTCCCAAGTTCCAGGTCGTTATTGGGATCTCCCTCCGTGATGCCGTCACCAGAATTATCGATGTCGTCATCCGGATTCGTGTCGTTATCGCCTGGAACTTCGAATCCAGGTGCTGTACCGCCCACAATAGCGCTTGGCTCAGATGTTTTGCCTGCTACGTCAACGGCAACAACGTAATAGGAAGTAAACATTCCGTCAGCTCCAAGTCCCGAGAAGACAAGGCTCTCGTCGCCGAGCACGACCTGCCCTTGATGTGTAAACGGACTGCCGTTTACGGACTTAAAGAGCCGGTATCCGACAACATCAGGAGATCCACTGGCATTAAAGCTGATGGAGCCGCTGCCCATCGAATAATGTACGTTCTTCGGTGGGGTAGGGGCTTTGCCGTCATCTGTTCTAGGGTCAACCTTGCTTGGCATCCCTTTCTTCGCGTCCTGCGGAAGATAAGATTCCAGTGATCTCTTTTCACCTTTCATGACCTTCAAGGCGTTCTGCAGTTCTATAATCAGCTCATCAAGGGGTTTCTCACGCTTGATTACGATTTGTTCTCTCAACATATCCAAAGGCGTCGCTTCCTGTGGAATATAATTTACACCCCGATAGGTGATGTATTTCGCTTTTGCGATACCGTCATCGCTTTCGGTAGGCACAAACTTCACATTAAACAGATCTGTTACGAATCTGTCCGTTAAGGACGTCGGCAGCTTGCCGCTGTAAGCGGAAACCGTCTTGGACGTTATGCCTTCAGGCTTCTCGAACGTTTTGGTCGGAAACAACTCCGGTTTCACGTCCGTCACTTCGTTCATGATTCTGGCCCAAATGGCCTGGGCGTGCTTGCGCTGGTCTCCAACAAGCGTATTTTTTTGTTCCTTATACCCGACCCATACGCCAAGCGTAACGTCAGGCGAGTATCCCATGAACCAGACATCCCCGTAGTTCTGGGTGGATCCAGTTTTACCAACAACCGGAACCTCATTGAATTTCTTGTACGTGTCTCTGACCTTGCTGCCTGTTCCGTTTGTGATGACGGTACGAAGCATATCCGTCATGAGATACGCGGTTTGTTCAGAGAATACCTGCTCTGGCTTTACTTCGTGTTTATAAACAATATTGCCTTTGGAATCCACGATTTTCTCAATCATGAAAGCGTCCGTGAATTTGCCTTGGTTGCCGATGGCACTGTATGCATTGGTGAGTTCTTCCACTGTCACCCCGTAATGCAGCCCCCCCAGTACACCGGTGGAAGCATTATAATCGTCTTCCTCCAAGGTAGTGATACCCAGCTTCTTGGAAAATTCCCAAGCCTTCTCGATGCCGACCGTGTTGTTAAACAACTTGAGCGCCACCGTATTGGTTGAATTGTTCAGTGCCTGTCTTGCCGTCATCAATCCCCTATACCCGCTGTACGAGTTTTTAGGAATATGGAATACTTTGCTGTAGTCCTTTAAGATGATCGGTGAATCGTCCACAACACTGGCAGGCTGAATCGCCCCCGAATCGAGTGCCGGTAAATAGGCGGCAATAGGTTTCATGGCAGATCCAGGTTGTCGTTTCATTTGCGTAGCGTAGTTCATTTGTTCTGTGTTAAAATCCCTGCCCTCAATCATACCGAGAATGGCGCCGGTTTTGTTGTCAATCATCATCGCGGCGGTTTGCTCCATTCCTTTTTCCGCGCTGTCAGGCACGTAGTTGCTGTCATTCTCTGCGATGGAGCGCATGGTCTTGTATAATGTCCGGTCGATGGTGGTGTAAACACGGTAACCGCCGGTGCTAAGCTGAGCTCGGGATGCATCTATCAGATCGGAGTTCGCTTGCTTGCCTTTTGCATTCTTTTCGGCTTCCTCGCTCAACTGCATCAGGATATTCGAAGCTTGGCGTTCTACTTCCATCATGAGATAAGGATAAGTCACATAGGCCTTCTGCGTCCGAGGAGCAAGCGATTTTTTGATATCGAATGCCTTGGCCTCTTCGTACTCAGCTTGCGTTATTTTACCTTCTTCCAGCATGCTTCCCAGCACGCGGTGCTGGCGGTTTATTGCACGGTTGAATGATTTCTCGTCAAATTCCCCCTTGCCGTTAAAGGCAGAGTAGGAGGATGGTAGCTGCGGAAGACCTGCCAAATATGCAGCTTGAGCCACATTCAGATCATTCAGATTGTTAATGTTAAATATACCTTTTGCCGCAGCCTTGATCCCGAACAGTTGGTATCCACTGGAACCGTTGCCGTAAGGAACCTTGTTCAAGTAGGCTGTTAAAATTTGGTCTTTACTCAAAAAGCGTTCCATCCGCATGGCCAGCAGCATTTCTTTGACCTTGCGGTTATCGGTTTTGTCGCGACTTAAAAAAGTGAGCCTAGCCAGCTGTTGCGTCAACGTGCTGCCGCCGGTTTGAACCGACTCGTTCAGCACGCGTTCCTTCACGGCGCGAGCGGTACCTTTTATGTCAACACCCTTATGTGTATAAAAACGGTTATCTTCTATGGATACGACGGCATCCTTCACAAGCTGGGGAATATCCTTGAATTCCACAGGTCGTCTGTCTTCTTCGGTTCTAAGCTGCCCAATCGGTGAGCCATCCGCGAAGTAGGCGAAGCCCGTTATAGCATTGTCGTTCACCGTATTCTCGATGAGAGCTCTGGATCTTACCGGCTCATTCTCAACAATAGAGGTTACGTAGCCACCTATGGCTCCTCCGGCGAACAAAACGCCCATCAGACCTACCACAAAGAGCCATCCGATGACGGATCCGAGCACCCGCAGAAAGGACCGTTTACGCGGTTTCTTCTGTTTTTCAGGCTCTTGTTTTTTCTCCTCAACCATGAATGTATACTCCTCCTTTTAACGCACCTATTATAGCATAAATCGATGGTTTTGAATCATGTGTCCCTACATAGCGTGTCCTTTTTTGAGGAAGATTGACTTTTTCGGGAAGCATATGATACAAATAATGCAAAGTTCATATCGTGAAAAGCTTTGAAGGACCCCAGTAGAAGGCGGAGCCTTTCGTTTCCAGAGAGTCGGTGGGTGGTGTAAACCGATAACGAGCCCCTTTGAATTACCGTCCGGAGCTGACCGGGGGAAACAGAGCCGTGCACCTGTACGGCTGTTACAGTAGTCCGGTTCCGGGATGACAACCCGTTATGGCAATGAAGTGAAAATCCGTTCCTGAGATAACGGATTTTAATTAGGGTGGTAACGCGAGCGCTCCTACTCGTCCCTTGGGATGAGTAGGAGCTTTTTTGCGTTCGAAATTAGAGGGAGGTGTATGGAAACATGAAATGGGATGTGTTATCGAACGTCCAGCAGCAGGAGGTGGAACGCCAGATGGAGGTGATCTCCCGTGGAGCGGTGGAGATCATTCCGAAAGAAGAGATGAGGCAGAAGGTGATGACATCGGTCGTAACCGGCGAACCGCTGCGTGTGAAGCTGGGAATGGACCCGTCAGCGCCTGATCTTCACGTCGGGCATACCGTCGTGCTGCAGAAGCTGCGTCAGTTCCAGGAACTCGGACATGAAGTACAGCTCATCATCGGGGACTTTACTGGCAGGATCGGAGATCCGACAGGCAAATCTGAGACGCGCAAGCAGTTGTCGGAAGAGGATGTGAGGCGTCATGCGGAAACGTACAAGAAACAAATATACAAAGTATTGGATTCTGAAAAAACGAAGGTGTACTATAACTCCGAGTGGCTTGCGCCGATGACTTTTGCTGATGTGGTCGGCTTATCAGCAAAGGTCACGGTGGCACGGATGCTGGAGCGTGATGATTTTACTAAACGTTACCGGGGCGGGCTTCCGATTAGCATCCATGAGTTTTTTTACCCGTTGATGCAGGGTATGGATTCTGTGGCGCTTAAGACCGATGTCGAGCTTGGGGGAACGGACCAGAAGTTTAACCTGCTGATGGGGCGAACCCTGCAGAAGGAGTATGGTACAGAGCCTCAGGTTGCGATCACGATGCCACTTATCGAAGGACTTGACGGTATACAGAAGATGAGTAAGAGCTTGGGAAATTACATCGGTATCGATGAAGAGCCGAATGAGATTTACGGTAAATCCATGTCCGTTCCGGACGAACTCATGCTTAAGTACTTCGACTTGGCCACGGATATGGCAGGTGAGGAGGTAACCAGTCTGGAGAAGGGGCTTCGAGACGGAAGCGTCCATCCCCGGGATGCCAAGATGAGTCTCTCGCACATTCTCGTTCGCATGTATCATGGGAGGGAGGCTGCGGATGCCGCACAGCAGCATTTTGCGACTGTGTTCCAGCAGAAGGCACTTCCTGAAGACATTGAGGATTATATTGTACCCGAAGGAGAACTGGAGGAAGGAAAGATTACGCTTATCAAATTGCTGACACTGCTCGGTTTTGCCGCTTCCAATGGTGAGGCCAGACGCAGTATCCAGCAGGGAGCCGTAAAATGGAATGGAGAAAAGTGCAGCGACACCCACGGTGAGATCGTTCCTCAAGACGGGGATGTGGTTCAAGTGGGCAAACGTAAATTTGTCAGATTGAAGTTTTCTTAAGATGATTGAACTTGCGGAGGGCTCATTTCGATATTAAAAAAACCTGAAGGCCGAGGCCTTCAGGTTTTTTGGGTTCCGGGTTAATCTTAACGATTGTAGAATTCGACGATTTGTTTCTCATCGATATCTTGGGAAAGTTCGGAACGTTCTGGAAGACGAATGTATTTCCCTTCCATTGCTGCTTCATCAAACTCAATGTAAGCTGGAAGATGTACGCGGTTAGCCAAAGCTTCCTTGATGGAAGAGAGGCTGCGGCTTCTTTCACGAAGACCGATTACATCGCCAGTGCTTACAGCGTAAGAAGCGATATCGACTTTCTTGCCGTTCACAGTCACGTGACCGTGAGCTACCAATTGACGAGCACCCGCACGGGAGTTGCTGAAGCCAAGACGGTAAACCAGGTTGTCCAGACGGCTCTCAAGCAGGAACATAAAGTTCTCACCAGCGATACCTTTCATGCCAGTTGCTTTGTTAAACAGGGTTTTAAATTGCTTCTCGCCCAAGCCGTACATGTGACGCAGCTTTTGCTTTTCTTGAAGCTGCATACCGTAGTTGCTAATTTTTCTCCGTTGGTTAGGACCATGCTGACCTGGAGGGAAAGGGCGTTTAGCCAATTCTTTACCTGTACCGCTCAGGGAGATTCCCAGACGACGGCTTAATTTAAATTTAGGACCGGTGTAACGTGCCATGTTATATAGACTCCTTTTTAATTAAAGTTTCATTAGGGCTCTATTTGCGCCGTATTCGTTTGCTCTAACCGTAATCTTTCGGAAGATCTGCCAGGAAAGTTCAGCCGCTGTCCTGTCAGTAACAAATAACGTGAGGGTGACACAACCCGCCCAAATTCATGGAATGCATTGCATTCTTACTCAACAATAAATATTATATGAAGTAATGATATAAAGTCAAGTTCAACCTGTAACTTACTATAACTTGGTTTTTGTCTAATTTTGTCGATAGGACCATGGACCTAAAAATATTGTGGAAAACGCATAATTTTTAATGCAAAAATGGGTAGAAAAGAGTAAGATGATATTGGATTAAGTAGTCTTATTTATCTAGTTACATATCGTAACATCTTTTGGTGTTTATCATGACCCTCCCAATATGTTGAACAGCTGGGTTACCGCTATTCATGCGGCAGCCAAATGGATCCTTACATTATGAATCGGAGCGCCAGTCTTGGATAGGCCTTTTATAATGGTGCAAAGGAGCGCCCAATATGTCAGAAGATCAACGGAAAGTGTATGAAAGCTCTCCCGGTTCTGCAGTTAATGATGCTGGGCCAATTCCTGGAAACGAGCCTCGTTTTTGGCTTCAGAGCTTGGATATTACACCTCATGATTTCCCTTATATTCAGCCTCTCATATCAGACAGCTATCTGGAGTGGCTAAGAGAAAGCGCAGGCACACAGGCGATGAAGAAATTCAGCTGGGCCCTTCTTTCTCATGAGGGAGCTTGGCTGACAGGGGCGTCCGAAATAACGCAATACCTTAACGCAAGTGAAGATGAGACGTTATCGCTTACTTTGAACTCCAAAGAAGCCGCCCAAGGGATGGGAAAGGGTTCTTTGGAGGGAAGCGTGCTGTGCGCTGTCCCGCTCTTCACTCGCATTCATGGGGATGTATTTGCGGTGATGGTCAGTGTTTCCTCGCATGCGATGGAGCCGGAACAGTCACTTATGCTGACGGAAACTTACGCGTTATTGTTTCGTTCCTGCTTCTATCGGAAGCTGGAATACGTATTTGCCGATGATCTGGAGAAAGTCCACAACCAAGCTGAGTGTGAGGTGCACAGGCGTTCCATCATGTTTCAGTATGTAAAGCGGATGCATGTGCAGATTAATGTGGACAATGTGCTGGTGGAGGCTATCGACAGTGTTCTGGCACTGTATCCCAAGGCCAAAGTCGAATTGTTTATGTCTCAGGACCATGAGAGCGGACATCCGCTAGTGCGTCCTCTGCTGCTTCATCATTGGCAGAGAGAGGTTTATGTCCGCACATTTATGGAGGGTACCCTCACGATTGATGAACATGAGGAGCCCGATTCAATCGTGGAAATCGGGATCCCCATGGGAGGCAAGCAGGGCGTTTATGGCGTGCTCCATGTGGAAGTGGACAAGTCTGAGCTGCCCGATATGGATCTGGAATTGCTCGGGATGATGGCCGATGCTGCGGGCACCGCGTTTGAGAATGCGAAATTGTACGAGCAGTCCAATCTGATGATTCATGAGCTCCGTATGATTAATGAACTGACACAGCGGTTGAACAAAAGCTTGCATTTGGCGGAGATATTTCAATTTGCCAACCATGAGCTGCTAAAGATTCTTGAGGCCGATTACTGCTGCATTTTGATTTATAACGAGGAGCTTGGCGGTCTTGAAGTGGTATCCTGCAACGCCGAATGGCTTGCCAAGGAGGTCTTTGAGAAGGATTATGGTTTGGGCGGCTTAGTTTACCATTCGAAGGAACCGCTCATCCTGTCAGACTATAACGAAGAACGTCCGGCGGAATCCCGGCTAATGGAGAGCACTCATTCCAGCTCGATGATTGCTACTCCGCTTACCGTAAACGGTGAGGTGCGGGGGGTTGTCCTTCTCACCCATGCGAAGCGGCATTATTTTTCGTATGACAGTTATCGGTTGCTTCAAGCCCTGACAAGCCATATTGGTCTGGCTATCGGCAATGCCTTTCTGCATGCGGAAGTGAGAAGAATGGCGAACCGGGATATGCTGACTGAACTGTATGCGAGACATTATCTTGATGAAATGATCCATGAATGTCAGACTCGTGATTTTTGCGGTTCTCTCATTGTTGTGGATATCGATGCATTCAAGCAGGTTAATGATACGTTCGGTCACCAGCGGGGGGACAAAATTCTGAAGCAGGTCAGCAGTATCGTGAAGACAACGATTCGCCACAGCGATATTCCGGCCCGTTGGGGCGGCGAGGAGCTTGCCGTGTATTTGCCGGGACTCGGCATTCAGCAGGCGATGCAGGTCGCCGAACGGATTCGCATAAGGGTATCGGAAGAGACCGACCCGCGCGTAACGGTGTCCTGCGGAATTTCTGAATGGAACTGGACCAATGACATGATCAGTGTGGAGTCCCTCTTTTACCGAGCGGATATGGCTCTTTACGAAGCGAAGAATGGCGGCCGCAACCGAATTGTCGTGGAGAGGGCCGAGGCCGAAATCGGATTAGATTAAATACCCTGCAGCTATTTAGTGGCTGCAGGGTTTTTTCTGTCATCTGCATAATGTTATGGACCGCGGATAGCCTAAGAGAAAGATCAACGAAGGGCTGATGATTATGAGAATAAGAAGATCACGGAGCGTCATCGGAATGGTTTTGTTTGTCTTTTGCTTAACCGGATGTGCCTGGCAAGATCAATTGTCTGCCGAAGAGTCGTTTAACCGCGCCCTGTCGGGGCTGTCTGGCGTTGATAATTTCTCTTTTCGGGGAGAAGCGGCGATTCGGAGCGGAGAAAACGGACCGTTTCAGCAAAGTTTGGCATTTGAAGGTAATCTGCAGCATCATACGGATCTGACACTATCCTCAACGAACAAGGACACAACCATACGTAATGATAAGGTATCTGCCGATTCGGTATATCAAGCGGATGGACTTACCGTGTCCCTGAAGCGCAAGGAAGGCAAATGGAGCACACTCTCATCAGGACATGTCGAGGAAATGTGGATAACCCGCTTGAATCCGCTGGAACTGCTGGAGTATATCGGAAATTCGGAGAAGACGGTGACCCAGGAGCTGGGGGCGGCAAGAGGAACCAAGGTGCTGCGCATCGAGCTGTCACCCGAAGCGGCAGCCCATATGGTCTATGGATCGTTGGATCAGCAGATGAAGACGCTGGGGGAGCGGATCGAACGCAAAGGGGATCCGCTGTACAGTGAAGATCCGAAGGTACGCAAACGACTGAAGGCCGTGTGGGAGCGGGACTATAATGAAATGAAGAGCATGTTGAGCAAGGCGGATACGGTTTCGGTTTCTCATGTAACGATTAACAAAAAAAAACAGCTTCCTACCAAACTAACGATGGAACGAACGTTGTTTTTTGTTGACGAACAAGGCAAAACCCGCACGGAAACGCTGCTGTCCGATGTTACATTTACTGGTTATTGAAGGGATCGCCATGAAAATTTTTTTAACGATGAACGCTGACTTAGGGCTGTTTGCATGCTACAATAATGAATAAATTTACCGCTGTTCAATTCATAACGTAGGGAACAGTCATCATAAGGAGGATATGACATATGCGTGATCCCAGAATTCAAAAATTGGCTCAAAATCTCGTGAACTATTCGGTAGATATGCAGCCTGGCGAAAATGTGCTCATCGAAATGATTGGATCGGAGCGCGATCTGCTGAATGCCATCATTGAGGAGGTTTCGAATCAAGGTGGCCGCCCGTTCGTGCAATTGACAGATCGTACGGTTCAACGTGCCATGCTGAAGAACGCAAATAAGGAGCAGCTTGAGCTGTGGGCTGAGCTGGATCTTGAGCGCATGAAGAAAATGGATTGTTACATCGGTATCCGCGCAGGCGAGAACGTCAACGATATGGCTGACGTACCTGAGGAAAACATGAAGCTGTATAATGCACTTTATTCGCACCCCGTACATAGCGAAGAGCGCGTCAAGCGCACGAAATGGGTGGTTCTCCGCTATCCGAACGCCAGCATGGCACAGCTTGCCAACACCAGCACCGAGGCGTTTGAGGATTTCTACTTCAATGTGTGCAATCTGGATTACTCCAAAATGGACCGCGCCCAAGATCCTTTGGCCGAGCTGATGAGAAAGACCGACAAGGTTCGCATCGTGGGACCGGGAACGGATCTCAGCTTCTCGATCAAAAACATCGGTGCGGAGAAATGCTCCGGTCAGAAAAACATTCCGGATGGCGAGGTATATACAGCGCCTGTTCGTGATTCCGTTAACGGAACGATCTCTTACAATACACCAACTCTCTACAATGGCGTAACCTTCGAGAATATTAAATTCCGCTTTGAAAACGGAAAAATTGTTGAAGCAACCGGCAGCGACACCAAACGTTTGAACGAGATTTTGGATGCGGATGAAGGTGCAAGATATATCGGCGAATTTGCCATCGGCTTCAACCCATACATTTTGACACCGATGAAAGATATTCTGTTTGATGAGAAAATCGCCGGAAGCCTGCATTTTACGCCAGGTCAAGCATATGATGTAACAGACAACGGCAATCGTTCCTCGATTCACTGGGATCTCGTTTTGATCCAGCGTCCGGAGTACGGCGGCGGGGAAATCTACTTTGATGATCGCTTGATTCGCAAGGATGGTATATTTGTTATTCCAGAACTAGCAGCGTTAAATCCGGAAAATCTAAAATAGATTGGAAAAAATGTTGCATAAGAAAACGGATTCAATGTATCATGAAGGTGCAGTGATGAGCTTTATTCAGATCCTAAAGTTACGGAGGGATTCGTATGTCCAATAACAATCAATCTATCGTAGAAATTTCGCAAACCGCTAGCCAGTTCTCGTCCTCCATCGTTTTGCAGGCCGAGAACAAGTACATTGATGTTAAGAGCATCTTGGGTCTGTTCACAACGCTTGTCAACAGCCAAAGCTATGAACTGCATGTTCATGGACCTGATGCTGATGCAGCTAAAAAAGCAATGATCGACGTATTCACCAAGCATGGTTTGAATGTATCCGTCGTAGCTGAATAACAGTCAACCAAAAACACCCTTCCATAAGAATGGAAGGGTGTTTTTTCGTAGAGAAGGGGTCTATTTTGTTCAGGTCCTTGTATTGAGAAACGATTTCGACTAATATTAAAGATAGTAACTGTGCTGTGATTTTTGACATAGG
This sequence comes from Paenibacillus sp. ISL-20, assembly GCF_018613005.1. NCBI lineage: Bacteria > Bacillati > Bacillota > Bacilli > Caryophanales > Paenibacillaceae > Paenibacillus > Paenibacillus sp. ISL-20. The sequence goes on along the minus strand of NZ_JAGGRD010000070.1, from coordinate 61,491 downwards.
GGGGAAGATCATGACTTCATCTGATTTACAGGAACAGCTGAATTTAAAAGCGATCAGTCTTCTTCATGAAGATGCAGATAAAATCCTAAAGCTTATTGAAGTACAGATGGAGAATCTGGCGACCCGTTATTGCCCTCTCTATGAGGAAGTGCTGGATACCCAAATGTACGGTTTTTCAAAAGAGGTTGATTTCGCGGTGCGGGCCGGGCTTCTTCCGGAAAGTACGGGAAAGCAGCTGATCAGCAAGCTTGAACGCAATCTGGCGGTCCTGTACGAAGCCATGAATCAATCCAAATAGCCTGTACTCGTACAGGCGCATACATAGAGAAACGCATGTCGCACTCAGGCGGCATGCGTTTTTTTTTCTTGTGGATTACATCGCACACGGTGTAGGCAGTTGTGTAGGCTGACCTTTTCTTACATTTAGACGAGGAAGAACGAGACGCCCAGTATGACGTACACGGCGAGCAGCAGAAGGCCTTCATACCAGTTGGAGGCACCGTCTTGCGTAATGGATCTGGCAATGAACACGGCGACACCGATAGCAACCAGCTCCAGCGTGGTAAACACGAGATCCATCGTATCCCCAAGGAAGAAGCTGATGAATACGAGCACGGGAGCGACAAACAGGGCAATCTGCAGGCTGCTGCCGACGGCAATTTCAACGGCGGCGCCGATTTTGTTCTTCATGGCGAGCATAATGGCTGCACTGTGCTCGGCTGCGTTACCGATAATCGCTACAAGGAATGCCCCGATAAACAGCTCGCTGAGGCCATACTCGTGACTGATAGGCTCAAGCACCCCGACAAGCCATTCACTGACAAATGCAACCATTACCGTAGCGACAACGAGGTACAGTATTGAGCGTTTCTTGGACCAGACGGGACCGTGCTCATGCGGCAGCGCATCCTGATCGTTATCGTCGCTGACATCCGCCAAATAATTCTTGTGGGTGATCATCGAGAACCCCAGCCATGCGATGTAGGCTATGATAAGAATTCCCGCTACAATAAGGCTGAGCGTCTTGGACTCACTCTCCGTAATGGAGTGGGTATTCAGAAAGACAGCAGGGATAAACAGCGCGATTATCGCCAGCGTCATCAGGGATCCGTTCAGACCTGCCAGTGTCACGTTGTATTTTTGGATTTTAAATTTGAGGCCCCCGGCAAACAGGCTGAGTCCGAGGACGAGCAGCAGGTTGCCGATAATGGAGCCGGTGATGCTTGCTTTCACCATATCGTACAAGCCTTCCTTGATCAGCAGGATGGCAATGATCAGCTCCGCTGCGTTACCGAAGGTGGCGTTCAGGAATCCCCCGAGCCGTTGACCGGCGTAATGCGCAACGCTTTCGGTTGCTTTGCCAAGGAAACCGGCGACAAAAATAACTGAGATGGCAGACAGAATGAATTGGAGTGTGAAGTTCCAATTCGCAAAATGCCCCAGCGCACTAAGCAAAAAAGTGAAGATGAGCAGCGCGGGGTTTAGCCATTTTTTCATAATCGACACCTACCTTATGGTTTATGTATTGATGAGTTCTTGCGAGCGGAAACGACGATTCTCGTATCGCTTTTTACAATATACCCAAATTTTTCGAAAAATTATCCTTCTTTTCAGAAAGGAGCATTTGCTTTTTAGGCCCGTTACCATTTACAATAACGGATAATGAGGTGAAGGAGGAAATGGCATGACGGAACAACTTCAACTGGATAACGGTTTGATTCGAATATCGGATGATGTCGTCTCGAAAATTGCCGGATTAGCTGCCTTGGAAACCCCAGGTATTGCAGCAATGTCCGGTGGATTGTCCGAGGGCTGGGCTAAGCGACTGAGCGGCAAAAATGTGCAAAAGGGTGTTACCGTAGAAGTAGGTCAGCTGGAAGCGGCGATTGACCTGCGGATTATCGTGCTCTATGAGACACCCATACATGAAGTGTGCCGCATGCTTCAACAGAATGTCCGCGAAGCTGTCGAGAGCATGACAGGGCTTCGTGTGGTTGAGGTCAATGTGAAGGTCGAAGGCGTAGCTTTTAAAGACGATGAAATCGACGATATTCAGCTTCGAGCCAAATAAGACGTACCATAGGGGATCGTTCCCCGCTGATGATGAAAAAAAACGAGAAAAAAGACTACCCGATTGCCCGGTAGTCTTTTTTAATTACGGATTTAACCTGCTCCTCTTTCATCGGACGGTTGCTGTCCCTGGATATGCTAAGCACGATTCCCATGCTCAGCATCATAACCAGCAGCGAGGATCCGCCATAACTGATGAATGGGAGGGTAACGCCCGTAATCGGGATAGTATTGGTAACCCCGCCGATATTGATGAAGGCCTGGATGGCGATCAGTCCCATGATGCCGACGCCGGTCAAGGTTCCGAACGGATCCGAGCAGCGAAGCGACACAATGATCCCTCGCAAGATGAAGTATAAGTAGAGCAGGAGGAATATCGCAGTTCCGATAAAACCGAATTCTTCGCCGATGACCGAAAAGATAAAGTCATTGTAAGGATTCGGCAGGTAATGCAGCTTCTGCACACTCTCCCCGTAACCGGCTCCAGTGACACCGCCCTGGCCGATGGCGATCAGCGATTGCACCAAATTGTAGCCCGTGTCCGACTCATCGTGGAACGGGTCCATGAAAGCCTCGATCCGGCCCATCTTGTAGTTCTTGGAAGCCTGCTCCTGATCTCCGCTGGAGTTAAAGAGTGAACCGACGCCCAGAGTGAGCACCAGACCAAGCGCGACAAGCGAGATACACCCCAGGATATGCTTGAGGCTGGCGCCGCCAGCATAGATCAGCAGCCCGCTCGTAGCTACGAGGATGAAGCAGGAGCCTAAATCCGGCTGAAGCATGATAAGTCCCGCTACGACCCCTACAATAATGAGTACGGGGAAGAAACCGCCCTTCCATTGACGGATTCGTTCCCCTTTTTTGGTAATCAGCGCTGCCAGATAGACAATGGTCGCAATTTTGGCCAGTTCGGTCGGCTGGATGCCGAATTTCCCCAGGTTAAACCAACTTGTGGCTCCGTTGGTCGCGGAACCGATGATCACCACAAGAATCAGCAGCATCAAGGTTAGAAAAAATACCGGTATGAATAGCTGCTTGTATTTCTTATAGTTGATGTTCATGGCAACAAACATAACCAACGTGCCGAGGACGGCAAACGCGACTTGCCGCTTCGTAAAATGCAGCGGATCGTGATTGAATTTTTCATTGAAAACGGCCAAGCTGGAGCTGGAACTGAACACCATGATCAGTCCGAATCCCACTAACAGCAAGGTAAGGATCAGCAGTTGAAAATCAGGCGTCCCTCTCTTCGGCTGAGGTTTGGTCGTATTCATAATGTTCGACCTTACGCTTCCAGAAGAGCTTTGAGCTCTTGAAGCTTCTTGGTAGCCACATTCATAACGGGCTGTGGAGCCATGGATTCATACTCAAGTCCGTGCGGGAACGTGGCTCTACCCAGGTATACCGCTTCGATTTTGAGGATGGCGTCCGGTTTTTCGAGCTTGCCTTCAACAGCGCGGGTGTTAATGCGCAGGAAGTATTCAGCCTGATTTTTTTTATCTTCGATTTTCAAGTCATATGTAGCGCGGTAGTATTCCCACTGCCAACGAATGAAGCCTACTTTCTCGGCACATTCATCAAGGTAAGCTAAATCGCTGTGCAATTCGTCCAAGCCTGTATTTTCGAAAATCATGTGGTTGTAACCCCCTTAATAGTCCTTGCAAAGTTCTTTAATATGATAGTATGTTTCAGGAACTTGTGCAAGCCTGTACCGCCCGTCACGCTTCAATTGAGACCTTTTATCCAGATGAGATTTTGATAACGACAGGCATTCTTCTTTTCTGCTAAAATAAATGGAAGTGAAAACGCTGTGAAATGTACGCTTTCCATCCTGGTGGTTATATATTCATAGGACTTCAATTAAGCGAAGGGTGGATATGGCCGATGAATCGCGTCGTTTACCGCACGGATTATTATGCAGTGGAAGAGAACAGGCAGAAGGAAATCGTCGTGATCGACCGGATTCCGGAATCGGCAGCGGTTGTGGCCGTTCATCAAGGGTGTCTGCTCTTGGTATGCCAGCACCGGGAAGCGGTTCATGAGATCACCTGGGAGCTTCCCGGCGGAACGGTGAAACCGGGTGAGGAACGGAAGCTTGCCGTGAAGCGGGAGCTTGAGGAAGAGGCAGGCGTGCTGTGCAAGGACCTGTCCTATATGGGCAGTGCTTATCCGATGGCTTCTCTGGCCAACCGGAACGTTCATTTTCATTTCACCGACGATTTGAAGGTGTCTGGCAGCCAAGAGTCGAATCAAGTTGAGGACGAAGATGTTAGAGCTTTGTGGGTCCCGCTCAGGGATGTATATCGCAAGATCAAGGAAGGCGGCCGAATGGATGCCATGGTTGGGCACGGACTGCTGCTGAGCAAGCTTTACGGATTTCTTGCGATCGATTGAGCCGCATATAGCGGGGGAGGATGATGGAACTTGACGAAGGAAGCATTTTGGGAACAATGGTATCCAAGGATGGTGGAGTGGCGTCGTCATTTACATATGCACCCGGAACTTTCGTTCCAGGAGAAGGAAACTTCGACATTTATAGCAACCCGGCTGCAGGAGCTTGGCTTGGAGGTCAAGACAGGTGTGGGCGGGCATGGCGTTATAGGAATTCTAAAAGGAGAAAAACCTGGCAAGACCGTTGTGCTGCGTTCTGACATGGATGCGCTGCCGATTGAAGACGGCAAGAGCTGCGAGTACAGATCTCGGGTGCAAGGCGTGATGCACGCTTGCGGGCATGATGGGCATACCTCCATGCTGCTGGGGGCCGCTGCTTTTTACAGCACGTATCCGGAAGAAGTCCAGGGCGAAATTCGTTTTATGTTCCAGCCGGCGGAGGAAGTCTGTCCCGGTGGTGCGGTAGAGATGATCAAGGATGGAGCACTTGACGGAGCCGACGTTGTCTATGGTCTCCACTTATGGACGCCGTTTCCGGTAGGGACCGCAGCGAGCGCGCCGGGTCCGCTGATGGCTGCGGCGGATGAGTTTTTCATTGATATTACAGGGCGCGGGGGACATGGCGGTATGCCGCATGTGACAGCCGATGCCCTGGTAGCGGGGGCAGCGCTTGTTATGCAGCTCCAAACCATTGTAAGCCGCACGGTAGATCCACTGCAGCCTGCCGTGGTTACGGTAGGAACGATCCAAGCCGGAACGGCACAAAACGTAATTGCTTCCTCTTGCCGGATCACGGGAACGGTGCGCACCTTTGACGAACCTACCCGGACATTGATCCGGGAGCGGATCGAACATATGACCCCGACGGTTTCGGAAACCTACGGCACGAAGGCAGCGGTCCGATATCTCGTCGGTTATCCACCCTTGGTGAATGATGAGACCGAAACCGCGCGGTTCTTCCGTACGGCACCGAAAGTATTCGAAGCGGATCAGGTCAAGGTCTCGCCCAAACTGATGCCAGCGGAGGATTTTGCCTATTACTTGATGGAAATTCCAGGCTGCTTCATTTTTGTTGGAGCCGGTAACCCGGACAAGGGGGCAATCTATCCGCATCATCACCCGATGTTCGACTTTGATGAAGATGCTATGCGTTATGGGGCGAAGCTGCTGGTCGAGATGGTGTCGAGTTATCAGAACGGGGACTAGACTTTAAGAAAATCGCAATCATCGCGCATGAACGCTCGTCATTTGGAAATCCTATTGATCATAGGGGGAAGTTCAGATCCATGGATATGGATGTGGGCTTCTTTTTTTTAACCTCCGCTATATGCGGTCTGTCTTCTGAGAAAGTACGTTGATAGACGATTTTCTAACCTGCCATGAAAAATAGAGAGCCAAATGTTACGAGGAGGGATTAGGATGCATAACAAGCCGTGCATCGTCCAGCGGGATCGGACCATATTGCTTGAGACCGCTCATGCGGATGCTGAGGCCGCACGCGAACAACTGGCCCAGTATGCGGAATTGATCAAAAGTCCTACGTCTTTTCATACATATCGCCTGTCTCCGTTATCCTTATGGAACGCCGCTGCCGGAGGATTGACAGCTGAGGCGATTTGTTCGAGCCTTCAGTCGCTGTCACGTTGGGATGTACCGGCGGCCCTGCTGGAAGAGGTTATCCAGCTCGTTGGGCGTTACGGACAGCTGTCGCTGCTGCCGCATCCCACACAGGATCGTTCATTGCTGCTACACAGCAATAGTGAAGCCCTGATGCAGGAGCTCAGGTCCAAGCGTTCCCTGATGGAAATCGGCGTTCGGTTGATTTCGGCAAACGAGGCAGAGGTGCCCTCAGACCGGCGTGGCCTATTAAAGCAAGAGTTGACCCGGCTTGGATATCCTGTGCTGGATCAGGCGGGATATTTGGACGGGCAATATCTGAACATCCTTTGGCGAGGAGAACCACCAGGCACGGAGAAAGGCGAAGGTTTAAGCGGCGGCTCAAACAATCAGCGATTCAAGCTTCGCGACTATCAGCAGAAGGCTGCCGAATCCTTTCGGGATATCGGTGGAGAAGGTGGGAACGGGGTGCTTGTCCTGCCATGCGGTGCCGGGAAAACGGTGATTGGCATCGCTGCCATGCGCGATCTGCAGTGCGAGACCCTGATTCTCACCTCCAACACAACGTCTGTAAGGCAGTGGATCGACGAGCTGCTGAAGAAAACCACGCTCTCCCCGGAGGAGATCGGTGAATACTCCGGTCAGCGCAAAGAGGTGAGGCCGGTAACGGTTGCTACCTATCACATCTTGACCCACCGACAGGGCAAGGGTGATGAACAACAGCATATGAAGCTGTTTAATGAACGTCGCTGGGGCTTAATCATCTATGATGAGGTCCATCTCCTCCCCGCCCCGGTATTCCGTGCAACGGCCGATATTCAGGCGACCCGCAGGCTCGGACTGACCGCCACCCTGGTTCGCGAGGATGGAAGGGAGCATGACGTGTTCTCGCTGATCGGCCCCAAACGATATGAGATGCCTTGGAAAAGGTTGGAAGAGCAGGGCTGGATTGCTTCGGTGGACTGCACGGAGATTAAGGTGCCGCTGCCGGATGAGATAAGAGAAGCCTGCAAGACGGTAGGCAAAAGAGAGCAGTATCGGCTGGCTGCCGAGAATCCCACTAAGCTCCGCGTGATTCGGCAGCTCGTGGAACTCCACAAAGATGCACAGACGCTGATCATAGGGCAATACCTGGATCAGCTTCACGCCATTGCCGAGGAGCTGCAGGCCCCTCTCATTACAGGGCAGATGACACAGGATCAGCGTAATGAATGGTATAAGGCTTTCCGGGAAGGAGCCGTTCGTGTACTTGTCGTTTCGAAAGTGGCTAACTTCGCGGTTGACCTGCCCGATGCTTCCGTCGCGATCGAGGTTTCGGGCAGTTACGGCTCACGGCAGGAGGAGGCGCAGCGCCTTGGACGCTTGCTGCGGCCGAAGCAGGGGGAGAATCGGGCTTATTTCTATGCATTGGTGACGGAGGACAGCCGGGAGGAGATGTTTGCGATCCGGCGCCAGCTGTTCCTGATTGAGCAGGGGTATGAGTATCACGCGATTCAAGCGAAGCATCCGGCCTCCCTTGACCTCATAGCGATGCGGCATACGCATCGCTTGCAGATTCCTGACGGGAAGGAGGCCTCGTGGAGATGATGGAACAGCAGGACTTGGCGACAGCCACAAGCTTAGAGCATCTTCTTCCGAAGGAGCGATCGGTCCTTTATCATATTTGGGGCCGCTTTGCCGGGCAGAGCTTTGATGACGACAAGCTTCGCTCGCTTCGCGTTCAGCGCCTGAGCGGTGTGGAAATACAGCTCGCCTTCTTATCCTTGAGGCAGCAGCGATGGGTTCAAGCGGTGAAACAGGGCTGGGGCGAGAGGCTGTATTTCATTCCTTTTGATAAACTTCAGATTCTCCAGGAGGCCTTTGGCAATCTCGAGGCGGATTCTGTTTCCGCTGCTGCCGTGAAGCTCCAGCAAGAGGGAAGATGCGGCATAGCAGTTGACATGTTCAATGTGCTTGTCTATATGGCTAAGAACCGGGTGGCTATTACCACTAAAGGGGTTATGCATAAGAAGTTTATTCAGAAGCTGGGGAGTATCGTGGGATTAATGCCATCCGATGTCGAGGAGCTTACTCTCCAATATGATCACGCTGATGTTTATCCACCGCATGTTGCGATCGTATTGGATCTGCTGTTTTCGTTTGAGCTGGTCGCCTTGGAGCAAAGGGAGCTTAGGCTGAACATGACCGCGTTGCGTCATTGGCTCGCACTCTCACGCGAAGCGATGGACCGATTGGCTCTTTTGCACATGATGGAGCGTTATGTTCCGGGTTCGGCCGAGTATCAGCATTTCACATGGCAGATTTGCCACTCATCACGGATCGGCGGGATGTGGTATTATGCTCAGCACATGTTAGCAAAGGGCGAGGAACCACTGAACTGGGATCCTCTTAGGGGAAGGGAGTTGTCCGCGGGGGATGCGGCTTCATGGCTCCGTTTATTGACCGGTTGCGGTTACACAGATCTTGGGATGGATCACGCTGGTCAATTCCTGTTCCGGTGGCGTATGGATCCCTGCTCCTTGTTGAGTGGAAGCAGTAAGGATGACACCGGATCTTCGGGGCTGTTTATTCAGCCGGATTTTGATATATTGATTCCGCCTGACGTGCCTTATATGGTCAAGTTTACGGCTGCCCTATGCACGGAGCGTTTCTCGGATGACGTAATGACGGTTTATCGACTGACCAGAGATTCGGTAGCTCAGGCGGCGACTGCAGGAATGGGGCCGGAAGCGATCACGGCTTTTTTCACGGAACATGCAGCGGCAGGAATTCCAGAGAACGTGTACACGGCCCTACGTCAGTGGGGCAAGGAGATTGAACGCGCGGGAAGGAATGAGTCTTCTTTATGGTATTCCGTGGCAGCTCCAGAAGATGAAACGGAGATCGGGGCCAGTGATGAAGGAGATAACCGTTACGCTTTGCCGCGTTATCCAGGCTGCCCTTCCAGCGGATTCATTCGCTCTGCGCGCAGTGAGCTTGTTCTTGAATGGGACGACAGCCTTCCGGATAAAGCGTCAATCGTTCCGGATTTGAACCGGATTCCCATCATGTGGACACGGGATTGGCGTTCTTATCACGGTTCGACGGCCAAGCAAATGATGGAGCAGGCGCTTGAATTGTCAGCCAAATTAGAGATTGCGGTCGATGGAAGCCGGATGGAGTTTATTCCATTTCAGCTCGAGCGGCAGCCATGGAAAATTTCGGGAGCATTATATGATCTGGATTCCGATTCCGAAATGACGGGAACCGTGGTGCAGTTAGGCGAAGGGGAATGGAAGGAAATGCGGCTTGTGATTCCGTAAAAGCGTATGAATTCCCCCCTTCTTAAGATACGAGCGTTATGCTATGATGAAAGAGTCCACAAAAATAAAGCGTGGGCCAAACTATTAGAAAAGCGGGATGAGTTCATGAGCGTATCGGAAATAAACACGGTCGATATGGCCGAGGTGCTCACCTATGCCTATGAAATAGGCGACATGATTAATGCTTCCGTCGAAGTGGCGGATTATCTATATTGGAAGCAGGCAGTTGAAGGTGATCCTACGATTCAGGCTTTGATCAGAAAGCTTGATTCCAAGAAAGAGCTATTTGAAGAGACTCAGCGGTTCGGTCACTTTCACCCGAATTACCATTCGGCCCAGGATGAAGTAGCCGCAGTGGAGGCGGAGCTTGAGGCTTACGAGCCTGTAGCCCGGTTTAAGCAGGCGGAGAAGAATCTGGACGATCTGCTGCATTCGATGTCGGAGAAGATTGCTTTTTCGGTTTCGGAGAGCATCAAGGTACCTGGCAACGATCCTCTTCCCAAGAAGGGGTGCGGCAGCGGCGGAGCTTGTTCGTGCGGATAATAGGCATAGACTAGAGATAGAGACGAAAGTGAGGCGAGGAGCTTAGGATGTTGGCTGAACGGACCGGTTTTATTATATGGGTCAGCGATGTGAAGGCAGCAAGAAATTTGGAGAAATACGGCAGTGTGCACTATATATCACGCCGCATGCATTATGTTGTCATGTACGTCAATGCTGACCGCGCCGAGGAAACAATGAAGAACATCCGGAGATTGTCCTACGTTCGTAAGATCGAGCGCTCCTTCCGGAATGAGATTAAGACGGAGTACAGCAGCAAAGGGCCGGATAAAGCGAAGTTTTACGGTCCTTAGCATGATGTGCCTGATCGCGAATCTAACGTTAACGCATAAGTTAGCGAAAAGAGCGTAAAGCGGCCCCCACGGGGGCCGCTTTTTTTAAGATATTGGAAGGTATAAAACTGGAGCATGGGACTTCCTGATCTCGCAAGGGAAATCCGCTTTTTTATAAAGTTTATTATGGATTGATGGCGATAGATTGGCATAAATCGGAATCTTGTTTGATAAAATAGTATAAGTAAGGTACAATTTACATTTTAATCAAGCCATCATTCCAGGCGACGTCAGCGCCTAACGCACAGGATACAACTAGAGATATTTCTAAATTTTCGGTGATTGTTCACAAGAAGCGAGGTTTCAATCTTGTGAATGCCAGTGGAATGATGTAATATGTTGGGTATATATACATAGATACAAAGACCCATTTGGTGGAGAGTGATATTCCATGCGCGACAAAGGGACTGAGCGGTGGAGCACCTATGAGCCGTTTTATATTACGTTAAATGATAAAAAGGTAGCCGACATCGTAATTACCAATCATGCGAAGAGCCGTTATACGGACCGGGTTCAGGGTAACGACACCTCCCATGAGGAAATCGGGACTTGGATGTGGGAGTGCCTGAAACAGGACCGGATCGTGCCGTATTACCGCAACGAACAGGATGTCTATCTGATTGACGACGACCTGGTGGTTGTGGCGGAGTTTTCGGAGCTGGAGCATGAACGTGATTTGATTGGCAACCCGCTGCATCGGATGATTATTGTAACTTTTTTGGGACGTATGTCAGAAACCATTGAGCTTCGAGACCTGAAGTCGTATTACTCATGGCTTCGCCATTCACGTCGTATGACACTGATTAAGAATAGCCGGAAACGTAAATAAAGAAATAGAGTCATCATATGGCATGCGAGCGTAAGCGCGGATGTCTTTTTTGTATGCTCCGCTCTGATCCGTTACAATGATAAGAACAAAGAGAGGCAGCGAGAGGGGAACCGATGCTATGAACTTTCATCAGCTACATATTTTTTACACGGTAGCAGAGCGTGGGAGTTTTTCCGCTGCTGCCCAGGCGCTTCATATGAGCCAGCCCGCTGTGACGATGCAGGTACAATCGCTGGAGGAGTATTTTGGGACAAAGCTCCTCATTCGTTCCACCAAGCGCATGGAATTGTCCGAGGCCGGGAGGACGCTGCTTCCTTTTGCCCGCAAGAGCCTGGAGCTGTCGCAGGAGACGGACGCAGCGATGGCGGCATTCTCAAATAAGCTTCAGGGAAGACTGCAACTGGGGGCTAGCCTGACCATCGGGGAGTACGTGCTGCCTCGACTGCTGGGGCCCTTCGGCCGGGAGTATCCCGATATATCCATCATGCTTAAAGTGATGAATACCACGCAGATTCTCGAGGAAATCGCGGGCCATCAATTGAATTTTGGACTGATTGAGGCACCTGTCGAGCATCCGGATATGGTGCTGGATTCGGTTATGGAGGATGAGCTGAAACTGATCGTTCCTTCCAGCCATCCTTTAGCGACAAGGGAAGATGCGATATATTTGGAGGAGGTGCTGAAGTACCCGTTTGTCCTTCGTGAGAAGGGGTCTGGCACCCGGAAGGTGATGGAGGATGTGCTGCTTATGCGGGGGTACGATCCCGAAAGCATCCGGACGGTGATGGAGCTTGGGAGTACGGGAGCGGTGAAATCGGCGGTAGAAGAAGGGCTCGGCATTACGATGCTGTCGACCTCAACGGTCAAGCATGAAACCGCGCTCGGGTTAGTCAAAATGATCGATATTGCGGATGCCTCATTTAAACGGAACTTTTATTCCATTCAGTTGCGGTCAGCGCTGCTGCCGATGTCGGCGATGACGTTTTTGGCCTACTTAAAGGAACGCCAGCGAAACCAGCGATAAGCACACCCGCACATACAACGAAAGGGGATTGAATATCTTGGATACATCGATGGATCGGACAGGCTGCGACCTGCATTCCCACACCCAGGCTTCGGACGGGATGAACACACCTTCGGAGAACGTGCAGCTTGCCTTCGAGCGGGGACTTGGGGCGCTAGCTATAACGGATCATGACACCGTGGCCGGTGTCGAGGAGGCGCTGCAAGCCGGGGAACGGCTGAACATGATCGTGGTCCCTGGCGTAGAAATCAGCACCATGGCAGGCGGGACGGATATTCATGTCCTGGGCTATTACATCGATTACCAGGATCCCGTATTTCTGGAGCGGCTGGCAGAGCTCCGTCGCACGAGGGAGAAGCGTAATGAGAAGATTATGACCAAGCTAAGAGAGCTTGGCATCGAGCTTACGATGGAGGAAGTGATCGCCAGCTTGGGACGGCCGCTGGAGCCCGATGAGAGCATCGGCCGCCCGCATATTGCGGATGCGCTGGTCCTTAAGGGTCATGCTCACGATCTAAGGGATGCCTTCGACCGTTATCTCGCACAGGGCGCGGCTGCTTATGTGCCGCAGCCGCGGATTCATCCCAAGGAAGCCTGCGAATGGATACGGGAAGCCGGAGGCGTGCCGGTGCTTGCACACCCTGGACTCTACGGCGATGATGCGTTGGTGAGAGCGGTCATTGAAGAGGCTGCATTCAAGGGGATTGAAGTTTATCATTCGGACCATGGGGCAGCGGAGGAGAAACGCTACTTGGCCATGGCCGAGGAATACGGCTTGATCATGACCGCCGGATCGGATTACCATGGTGAGAGACAGGGCCAGGTATTCCATGGGGATATCGGAAGCCGCCAGGTATCTATCGAGGTGTTGGAACTGCTTCAACAGGCGCAGTCAAGGAGCTAAGAATCGACAATATTGCCCGGTTTCGAGCGGATTAAGTTTGTGCGGCTCGGGCGGATTCGTATTGGAGAATCCTGGCATGACACTAAGAAAAAACGGGTACTCCGGCTGGTCATTACGACCTTTCGGGGTACCCGTTTTTTAGTTAAATTAACGATATATCGATGTCTTAGATCATCTTAATTGCGGTTGTTTTTTACCGAATTGGGCATCGCCTTGATCCGCTGTTCGTCCGGCGTGACAAACAGCGTTTTCTGATTGTCATAAATGACAAATCCGGGCTTGGCTCCATTCGGCTTGCGTACATGACGAATGAGAGTGTAGTCGACGGGAACACTGCTCGATTCTTTTGCCTGACTGTAATAAGCAGCCAGCTGTGCCGCTTCCTGCAGCGTTGCATCCCCGTACTCGCTGCTACGGATGACCACATGGGAGCCCGGGATATCCTTGGTGTGCAGCCATGTATCGTTAGAGGAAGCGAGACGGTTGGTAACGTACTCGTTTTGAAGGTTGTTTTTGCCTACATAAAGCTCGATGCCTTCGGATGAAGTATAGACATGCAGCGTCGGCTTGTCGTTTTTCTTCTTTTTCTTCGCTTTACGATTGCGGTCTCTTAAGTATCCCTGCTGGATCAGCTCTTCCCGGATTTCATCGATGTCGCTCAGGGAAGCATGTGACAGCTGCTGCAGAAGATTCTCGATATAGTTGATCTCTTCGCGGGTTTTGATTAATTGTTCGTCGATGACCGCGAGGCTGTTCTTGTACTTGTTATATCTTTTGAAATAGCGCTGTGCATTGTCCGACGGAGTCAGGAGCGGATCCAGCGGGATGGTGACGGTTGCCTGCTCTTCATCATAGAAGTTAACCAGCTGGGCTTCACGGTCGCCCTTCTGAATCTGGTGGAGCGAGGCGAAGAGAAGCTCGCCAAAGATACGATACCGGTCGGCATCTCCTGCTTCTTCCAAGTCCTTATTCAGATTATCCAGCTTCTTGATGTTCTTCGTCCGTTCATTCTGCAGGAATCGGAGGAGGTCGCTTACCTTCTGTTTAACTGTATCCCGCTGCGCCTTGTCTCCGTAATAATCCTCCATGCATCGACTGACCGACTCGTAGGTTGTGGTTTCGTCCACCAGCAAGGTCAGCGGAATGACGGAGAACACCGATTTCCCCTTGGCATTGACGCCTGTAACGGGCGTATACTGATGGTTGCGAACTTGTTCCATGAGTTCATCAAAAACGCTCCACAGGCTGCCGCAATCTTTTTCCCCTTCAACCCCGCTGGCACTGCTTCCCCCTGCGCGGTGGGCAATTTCCTGGGCCGCGAGCGGACTGAGGCCGCTGAACGCGCTGACCAACCATGGAACGGCCTGCTCCTCGTTCATCAGACAAGATTCCCGGAAGGCTTCCTGCAAGGTTTCGAGCGGATTCAGCTTGTGCTGCTCCGGCGGATTCGTATAGGAGAATCCCGGCATGACCACGCGGTAGCTGCTGATGGCGGGCGTCACATGGTTGATGCCGTCCAGGATGGTGTCGCTTGCGGGGTCGAGCAGAATGATGTTGCTGTGTCTGCCCATCAGTTCGACGATGATTTTCTTGGAGGAGATATCCCCAAGTTCGTCGCGCTGCCGGATCGTAATATGAATAATTCGTTCCATGCCGACCTGCTGGATGTCCTCAATGATGCCGCTCTCGCAATGCTTGCGCAAAATCATGCAAAACATAGGGGCTTCGGCCGGATTCAGAAAGGACTCCTGCGTCAGATGCACCCTGGGATACGTGGGGTTAGCGGATAGCAGCAGCTTGGCGTTCCCCTGCTGGGTGCGTATATGAAACACGATGTCCCGATCGTTCGGTTGATATATTTTATTGATCCGTGCGCCCCGGCATGATTGAAGCTCATGCACGATCGCACGCGTGACAATGCCGTCTAATGCCATCCTTCATTCTCCTATCTGTCTGTTACCCTTCCTATCGTACTTCTCTATGATGCCATATTTCCCTCAAAAACTTAAGGCCCCTTCTGTGATAATTCAGGACCTGTCCGAATACATTTACGTAGAAAGGGTGGAAAAGCTGTCATCCGCCGGAGGAAAACAACCGGGAGGGAAAGGAAGCATGGAACAAAAGCAATGGCATCAGATGGATACGGATGAATTGCAGCAAGCGCTGCATATGCATCCGGAGCAAGGCCTCACGGAAGAGGAAACCGGGGAGAGACGAAAAAAAAGCGGCTATAATGAGCTCTCCGAGGGCGTTAAAATTTCTCCATTTGTTCTATTTCTGAATCAATTTAAGGATTTCATGACGTTGGTGCTCCTTGGAGCCACCCTGGTGTCGGGTCTGCTGGGCGAGTATCTGGATGCCGTAACGATTGTGGCCATCATCCTGATCAACGGGATCCTTGGTTTCGTTCAGGAATTCAAGGCGGAACGGTCGCTTCGGGCTTTGAAGCAGCTGTCCGCGCCAATGTCCAGGGTCATTCGTGACGGTAAAGTGGTACAGGTTGCGGCCAGAGAACTCGTCCCTGGCGATGTCGTGCTCGTCGAGAGCGGAGACCGCATTCCGGCCGATGTTCGCTGGCTTGAGATCAACAGCTGCAGCGTCGAGGAATCGGCCTTGACCGGCGAGTCCCTGCCGGTGAACAAACATGCCGAGCCGATTCGTGATGCGGATGTTCCGCTGGGTGACCGGAAGAACATCGGGTTCATGGGCACGATGGTGGTCCGCGGTACGGCGAAGGGTGTTGTCATCCGAACCGGAATGGATACGGAGATGGGAAAAATCGCCGATTTGATCCAGAACACGGAATCCCAGGAGACGCCGCTGCAGCATCGACTGGAGCAGCTGGGCAAAATCCTGATCGCCGTTTCACTGGGGCTTACGATTCTGGTCGTCGTAGCAGGCATTCTGCATGGACAGCCTGCCGCAGGCATGTTCCTCGCTGGAGTCAGCCTTGCGGTTGCGGCCATCCCGGAAGGGCTTCCGGCCATCGTCACGATTGCGCTCGCTCTCGGCGTGCAGCGGATGATTAAGCGCAAAGCGATTGTGCGCAAGCTGCCATCCGTGGAAACGCTGGGCTGTGCATCCGTAATCTGTTCGGACAAAACAGGGACGCTTACGCAGAATAAAATGACTGTAACCCAAATTTGGCTTGGAGGGCGCTCATTGGAAGTGACCGGGTACGGTTATGACCCGACGGGTCAGATCCTTCATAGAGGCAAACCGGTCGAGCTGCGGTCCGACCAGGGACTACGCAGATTACTGCAAATCAGCGGTCTGTGCAACAATGCCGAAATCTATGAGAACGTGCAGGAAGAAACG
Source organism: Paenibacillus sp. ISL-20 (assembly GCF_018613005.1). Classification (NCBI taxonomy): domain Bacteria; kingdom Bacillati; phylum Bacillota; class Bacilli; order Caryophanales; family Paenibacillaceae; genus Paenibacillus; species Paenibacillus sp. ISL-20. Next base: position 45,143 of record NZ_JAGGRD010000070.1, on the reverse strand, counting down.
CGGAACAAGCGCAAGAGCAAGGAAGAGTCGACAGCTGCTGCCTGGGAATTAAAAGGGGACCCGACCGAAGGAGCGCTGTTGACGCTATCGTCCAAAATGGGATTGACAAAGGGAAGCCTGTACTCCATCTACCAGAGAGACAAAGAGTTTCCGTTTGATTCGGAGCGAAAACTGATGTCTGTCATCGTTAGCCATCAGGGCGGACGCTTGCTCTGCTCGAAAGGAGCGCCGGATGTCTTGCTAGATGCATGTGCTTATATGATGTGGGAAGGAAACGTTGTTCCGCTTACCGCTACACTCCGTCAGAAGGTGCTTGCCGCCAATGAAGGCATGGCTTCCGATGCGCTGCGCGTGCTTGGTTTGGCTTATCGGGATTTGCGTTCCTATGACAAGCCAGAAACGGAGAAAGAGGCTGAGAGCCAGCTTATCTTTGTCGGGCTGGCCGGGATGATCGATCCGCCGCGCCGTGAAGTGCGCGATGCGATTGCGACATGCCGCCGCGCGGGCATCAAGACCGTCATGATCACGGGCGACCACCGGACGACGGCGGAAGCGATCGCCGCCCAGCTTGGCATCCTGCCAAGGAACGGCTTGTCGTTATCGGGCCAGGAGTTATCCCGGATGGATGACAAAGAGCTGGATGCGAGGGTGGATCAGACCTTTGTTTACGCCCGCGTATCCCCTGAGCATAAGCTCCGCATCGTAAAGTCGCTTCAACGTAAGGGGCATGTGGTTGCTATGACGGGGGACGGCGTGAACGATGCTCCGGCCATCAAAGCGGCGGATATCGGAATTGCCATGGGGATTACCGGAACAGACGTAACGAAGGAAGCGTCCTCGCTGGTGCTCAGTGACGATAATTTCTCCACGATTGTTTCGGCGATTGAGGAGGGGCGCAGCATCTATGAAAATATTCGCAAATTTATCCGCTATTTGCTGGCTTCTAATGTCGGCGAAATTCTGACGATGTTTTTCGCGATGATGATGGGTCTGCCGCTTCCGCTCGTTCCGATCCAGATTCTGTGGGTCAACCTCGTGACCGATGGACTGCCGGCTATGGCGCTTGGGGTGGATCAGCCGGAGAAGGATCTGATGGAGCACAAGCCGCGCGGAGCCAAGGAAAATATTTTTGCCAGACGTCTTGGTTGGAAAATCATCAGCCGCGGCATATTGATCGGCTTGTGTACACTTGGCGCATTTTGGATTACGCTGCGCATCGCGCCGAATGATCCGGGCCAGTTGGCCAGGGCACAGTCCGTTGCCTTTGCGACACTCGTCATGGCGCAACTGATCCATGTGTTTGACTGCCGCAGCTCGCGTTCGATTTTCCACCGCAATCCGCTTCAGAACAAAGCGCTGGTGCTTGCTGTGCTGTCCTCGGTATTGCTGATGCTTGGCGTCATGTACATCGAGGCGTTCCAACCGATCTTTAAGACCGTTCCATTGAATTTGAAGGAATGGGCACTGACACTCGTGGCCGCCGGCATTCCTACCTTCCTGATGGGAGCGGGAAGCGTGTGGGGAGGCAGACGAAACCGCAACCGGAACCGCCGCAGCATGATGACGAAGAGTGCAAATATTTCGGCATAAATTGAATGGATGGCCCATCACCTCTGCGATATGCTAAGCACGAGCATAGCAATTGCAGAGGAGATGGGTTTTATGATGGAATTTACGAAAATGCATGGACTTGGCAACGACTTCGTTGTCGTATACGGCGAGCAAGAACTTCCATCCCATGCATCCGAATGGGCCGTGAAGCTGTGCAATCGCTTTTTCGGCATCGGTGCAGACGGACTTGTATATATTTTGCCTTCCACGAAGGCTGACTTCATGATGCGCATAATGAACTCAGACGGTTCCGAAGCGGAACAGTGCGGTAATGCCATTCGTTGTGTAGCGAAGTATGTGTATGATCACGGCCATATTGACCGAGAGGAGATTACCATTGAAACCATCGGCGCCGGGGTACAGGAAGTACGCCTTACGGTGCAGGATGGTCAAGTGAGCAGCGTGCGGGTCGATATGGGTGAACCGGTCCTGAATGGACTGAGCGTGCCTACGAAGATCGATCTCCATCCGGTGGTGAATCATCCAATTGAAGTGGACGGCCAAGAGTTCCGCTTCACCGCGGTGTCCATGGGCAATCCGCACTGCGTCATTTATGTGGATGATGCCATTAACTTCGATCTCGGTGTATGGGGACCCAAGCTTGAGGTACATCCGCTGTTCCCGAGAAAGATTAACGTGGAGTTTGCGACGGTGAATTCACGGGGTCAAGTGGACATGCGGGTATGGGAGCGTGGTGCAGGACCGACCTTGGCCTGCGGCACCGGCGCCTGCGCAACTTTGGTATCCTCAGTACTGAACGGATTGACAGACCACAGCGCAACGATCTCTCTTAAAGGCGGGGACTTGTTTATCGAGTGGGATGAGTCCGACCATCATGTGTACATCACAGGGCCAGCCGAGGTCGTGTACGCAGGCACGATTGCCTTGTAGAGCATCCGCCAGCCGTTACAATCCTGCCCGCAAAAGTGAAAAAAACAATATGATCTAAAGTTTGTCCATTAGGGGTGGACACGTTAAGGGAGGCCTTTTGAAGGCCTCCCTTTTGTCTCTTTATCTTTTGCGAGGTTTTATGATACATTAGTTGAAAATAAACGTCGGGTGGAGGAGAAACGCGATGAAACCGAATCTTCGGCAGGCATGGGAGAATCAGGTACTGGTCGGTGACGGCGCGATGGGTACTTATTTATATCAAAAAGGATTTCCTGTAGGCATATCATATGAAGAACTGAATTTAACCTCCCCGGAGGTCATCGGGAACGTTCATCGCCAGTATGCTGAGGCAGGTGCCCAGGTCATTGAGACGAACACGTTCTCTGCCAATTATGACAAGCTGTCCAAATACGGTTTGGAGGCGAAGGTAGGAGAGATTAACCGTGCAGGCGTGAGAATTGCGCGTGAAGCTGCCGGCGATCACGGATATGTAGTGGGTGCGGTAGGCTCCATTCGTGCAGGCAAAAGAAGCAACATTTCCACGAGCGAGCTCAAGCGTTACTTCGAAGAGCAGCTGTCGGTACTCATATCGGAAGGCGTTGACGGCATTCTGCTCGAAACGTTTTATGACGTGGACGAGATTCAATTGGCTTTGGCGCAGGCTCGGATGCTTAGCGACCTGCCGGTGATCTGCCAGTTTGCGGTAGAGGATATTGCCCGTACACTGGACGGCTTCACGATGCCGGATGCTTACCGCATCCTGAGTCAAGAAGGTGCGGACGTGATCGGCTTTAACTGCCGGACGGGTCCAAACGGTATCATGCGCGCACTTGAAACCCTGAACGGCATTATGAATCTTCCGGCTTCGGTCTATCCAAATGCGGGGATCGCTGATTATGTGGATGGGGAATACCGGTATGGTGCGAGTCCCGAGTATTTCGGCAAGACGGCCTTGGAGTTTGCGAAACGTGGTGCCCGGATTGTCGGCGGCTGCTGCGGAACGACACCGGAGCATATCGCAGAAATATCATCGGCGTTGTCCGATTACGTACCCGCGCCGCTTCCTGCCGTCGATGAGGCTGAAGTCAACCGGATCGTGATTCACGAGACAGCCCAAGAGCAATTTTACGAGCGAATCGGGGAGCCGACGATTGTCGATATCGTGCAGGAACGTCATACCGTTATCGTCGAGTTGGACCCTCCAAGGGATCTGGATATCACCAAGTTCATGAAGGGTGCGGAAGCTTTGAAAAAAGCGGGGGCCGATGCGCTGACCCTTGCAGATAACTCGCTGGCCGTAACCCGTATGAGCAACATGGCGCTCGGCCATCTAGTACAAGCACGCACGGGACTGCGGCCGCTGATCCACATCGCTTGCCGTGACCGAAACCTGATCGGCACGCAGTCGCACATGATGGGCTTTGATGCGCTTGGGATCGACCATGTGCTTGCGGTGACGGGTGATCCGGCACGCTTCGGGGATTTGCCGGATTCCAGCTCGGTGTACGACATGACCTCATTTGAAATCATCCGCATGATCAAACAGCTGAACGACGGCATTGCTTTTTCCGGAAAGCCGCTTAAGCAAAAGGCCAAATTCGTTGTCGGCGCAGCGTTCAATCCCAATGTAAGGCATCTGGACAAAGCGGTTGCCCGCTTGGAGAAGAAGATTGCGTCGGGTGCGGATTATGTGATGACACAGCCTGTGTACGATCCCGAGTTAATGGTTAGGCTGAGGGAAGCGACGGCACATCTGGATATTCCGATCTTTATCGGCATCATGCCGCTGGCAAGCGGACGGAACGCGGAATACCTGCATAATGAGGTACCGGGCATTCAACTGTCGGACGAAGTCCGCAGCCGCATGGCCGGGCTTGAAGGTGAAGCGGGCCGGGCGATGGGTGTCAAGATCGGCAAGGAGCTGCTGGATGTTGCAACAGAGCATTTTAACGGCATATACTTGATGACGCCGTTTATGTTCTATGAAATGAGCGTACAATTAATGGAGTATGTCTGGGAGAAATCGGGCCGTCGATTGACCCCCTTGTTTCATTAATAATTATCAATTACAATAGTGTAATGGATGTGATTCCGATGTCATTGAGCATGACCGGATATGGGCAATCCGTTGTCGATTTTCAAGGTTACAGTATCTCTTTCGAAGTGAAGTCAGTCAATCATCGGTATTGTGAAATCGTCTTTCGTATGCCCCGTGAGTGGGCTTGCTTCGAGGATTCACTTCGACGGGCGGTACAGAGCCGAATTGGACGCGGGCGGATTGATGTTTATATTAACAAGGAAAACAACGGCGAGTCCCAGGGTGCTGTGCTGAACCACGCCATGGTTCAGGCGTATTTACAGGCAGCCGAGGATTTGAAGTCATATGGAATCAAGGGAGATCTGGCGGTGCGGGATATTTTGTCGCTGCCAGATGTTCTTGTTAGTCCGAGCGGACTTCCCATGGATGAAGCGCAGCAGAAGTTATGGAATGATGCGCTTCTTCAAGGTCTTGAACAAGCGCTGGAGGGTCTGATTCAGATGCGCAGCAGGGAAGGTTCTTTTCTCGTGAAGGATATCGGGCAGAGGCTAGACCGATTGCAGCTGCTTCACCGAGAGATGACCGAACTTGCTCCTGAAGTTCCGGAAGAGTACCGGAAGCGTCTGCGGCAGCGCATAGAATCTCTTGATGACGGGTCGCTTGCTGTTGATGAACATATATTCGGAATGGAAGTTGCCCTGTTTGCTGAACGTTCTAATGTGGACGAGGAGTTGATTCGACTTCACAGTCATTTGGAGCAATGCAGAGAGCTGCTTCATCAGAAAAGCCCTGTAGGCCGTAAACTGGATTTTCTGATTCAAGAAATGAACAGAGAAGTCAATACGATTGGATCGAAAGCCAATCATCTGACTCTGGTAAACCGTGTTGTCGAAATGAAAGCGGAACTGGAGAAGATTCGTGAACAAGCCGCTAATGTGGAATGACCGCAGCTTCATCGGCAAGTAAGAGTCAAATGTATAGGGGGAGCAACCGCACTATGGCAATCAAACTTATTAATATTGGCTTCGGAAACATCGTATCGGCCAATCGGATCATCTCAATCGTGAGTCCTGAATCGGCTCCGATCAAGAGGATCATTCAAGAAGCACGGGACCGTCATATGCTGATTGATGCTACATATGGCCGAAGGACACGGGCTGTTATCATTACGGATAGCGACCACGTGATTTTATCGGCTGTGCAGCCAGAAACGGTGGCTCACCGTCTGTCCAGCAAAGATGACGACAACGACGAATAAGATGAGGAGTACTATGTCTAGAGGATTATTGATTGTATTGTCCGGTCCTTCCGGGGTGGGAAAAGGAACCGTCTGTACGGCACTTCGCAGCCTGGTTCCGGAGCTGGTGTATTCGGTGTCGGCTACGACACGTTCGCCGCGGCTCGGTGAGGTACATGGTGTGAACTATTTTTTCAAGAGTCGGGAACAATTCATGGATATGATTGAGAACGACCAGCTTCTCGAATATGCGGAATACGTTGGGAACTATTATGGAACCCCGCGTGATTTTGTGGAAGAAACTTTAGCCTCCGGTAAGGATATTATACTGGAGATCGAAGTGCAGGGTGCACTGAAGGTCAAGGAGAAGTTTCCGGAAGGTATCTTTGTGTTTCTGATGCCGCCGTCGCTGGATGAACTGAAAGATCGGATCCAGGGCCGTGGAACAGAGAGTCAGGCTACCATTGACCACCGCATGTCCGTAGCGGTTGACGAAATCAATTTACTGCAGCATTATGATTATGCGGTAGTGAACGATGAAATCAATCTCGCTTGTGAGAGAATACAATCTATCATTATTGCCGAACATTGTAAGGTGAGAAAGTAACCTGTCTTTTCATAGACGACGTTAACTTTCAAGTAAAAGAAGAAGAGGTGCTTCGACTGTGTTATATCCATCCATTGATGAAATGATGAATAAAGTAGACAGTAAATATTCTCTTGTGGTTGCGGCTTCCCGCCGTGCACGCCAATTGCGTGAAGGCGGAGTCAGCGAGTTGAAGAATCCGAAATCCCATAAGTTTGTCGGTGTTGCTCTGGAAGAAATCTATGGCGATTACGTGAAAATCGAGAAGGGACAGGACTAAGACCTTTTTTCAATATTTGAATATCATGCGTTAGCGCGCGAAAATGTGACAACCGAAAGGTTGTTATTTTTTTGAGAAGATATGAGAATGTAGCCTTTAACACTATGGAAAGCGGGGGATTGTCATGTTGAACGGAAAAGTCATTGTGCTTGGCGTTACAGGTGGCATTGCCGCGTATAAAGCAGCGACTTTATGCAGCAGGCTTGTCCAGAGGGGAGCGGATGTGCATGTCATTATGACGGAATCCGCGAAGCAGTTCATTCCGGAATTAACGCTTCAAACGCTGACCAAAAACCCGGTTTATAGCGATACCTTTGATGAACGGGACCCATCGGTCGTCTCGCATATCCACTTGGCTGATTTGGCCGATTTGGTATTGATCGCTCCGGCCACAGCCAATGTCATCGGCAAGATGGCACATGGCCTGGCGGATGACATGCTGACCACGACGCTGCTCGCGACCACGGCTCCTGTCATGATCTCACCGGCAATGAACGTGCATATGTACACGCACCCGGCCGTCATGGCGAATATGGAGACGCTGGTCTCCCGCGGAGTATCCATGATTGAACCCGGAGAAGGGCTTCTGGCTTGTGGATATGTCGGTAAGGGACGGATGGAAGAGCCCGATACGATTGTTGACGTGGTTGAACGGTTTTTCCGAGATCATGCCGCACAACCTGTGGCGTTGAATGAGGGGATGACTAGCAGCTCCACAGGCATATTGCATGGTAAAAAGGTAGTTGTCACGGCCGGCGGCACGATCGAACGCATTGATCCGGTCCGGTATATAACGAATGATTCTTCCGGAAAAATGGGGTTTGCGATCGCGAAAGTGGCCAAGCAGCTGGGAGCAGATGTTCACCTCATTGCCGCTCATACCGATGAAGCTCCGCCAGAGGGAATCCGTACGGAAAAGGTGGAATCGGCTCAAGATATGTACGATGCGGTGCAACGCGTGTTCGATCATAGCGATATCGTGGTCAAGGCAGCAGCGGTTGCCGATTATCGCCCTGCTGAGGTAGCGACATCAAAGATCAAAAAGCGCGGGGAGACGATGACGCTGGATCTTGTCAAGACAAAGGACATTCTGGAGAGCCTGGGACGCCAAAAAACCACCCAGTTCTTAATCGGATTTGCCGCTGAGACCGATACGGTGGAGCAGTTTGCCAGAGAAAAGCTGAAACGCAAAAATTGCGATCTGATCGTTGCTAACGATGTTACACAGGAAGGAGCAGGCTTCCGCACGGATACGAACAGCGTTCATATCTTTGATGCAGAAGGGCTGGTCCTGCAGCTTCCCGTGATGTCCAAGGAGGAAGTGGCCCAGAGGCTGTTAACGCTGGCGGCTGATCGGTTGTCCGGGAGGTCATCCTGATGGAAATGGCCCGCGTAATTGTGGACGTGCCGTCCAAGGATACGGACCGGCCTTTTGATTATTTGATTCCTGAGGAGCTCCGCCCATGGGTCGAGGTAGGCAGCCGGGTCGGCGTGCCGTTCGGGCATCGTACGCTTCAGGGGTTCGTGGTCTCTCTGCATCCCCGGCCCGAGATGGATACGGCCAAAATGAAGCCGATTCAGGAAGTGCTCGATGTGATGCCGCCGCTTTCGCCTGAACTGATTGAGCTTGGAGAATGGATGAAGGAGCGTTACGCATGCCGCTATATATCGGTTCTGCAGTCGATGCTCCCTACCGCGCTGAAAGGGAAGGCTGAGCGGTACATTTCCATTGGTGATTCAGACACGTCCCTGACGGATGAAACCGACGGATTATTTGCGCTCCTGCCAACAAGTGAATCGGAACAGGAGATCATCCGATTTGTCAGTCAGAGAGGCGAGGTTTCACTCCAGCAGTTAACGCGGGCATTTCCGGATGGGGCTGCCACCATCAAAGCACTGATCGGCCGTGGACGGCTGAGTGAATATCAGCAAATCAAGGATAAACTGCAGAAAAAAACGGTGAAAGCGGTAGAGCTTGCCGTATCGAGCGAGGAAGCGCATCTGGCGCTTGCTTCATTTCCGGCCAAGGCCCAGCGACAGAAGGAAGTGCTCCAGTATATATTGGAAATGGAAGCATTTCTGCCGATATCGCAGAAGGATCTGCTGCAGGCGCTGGGCGTCACCGCAGGTACCGTGAAGGCGCTGGCGGACAAAGGGCTGATTAACCTTGAGGATATCGAAGTGTTCCGCGACCCCTATCGGGGGCGGCATTTTACGCCTAGCACCCCATTGGCGCTCACACTGGAGCAGCAAGCGGTGTACCGCAGCATCGTGCACAAGCTGGATGAACGCAAGCATGGCGTGTTTCTTCTCCACGGGGTAACGGGCAGCGGCAAGACCGAAATCTACCTGCAGACGATTCAGCGATGCCTCGAACAGGAGCGTCAGGCGATTGTGCTGGTGCCTGAGATATCGCTGACACCCCAAATGGTGGAACGGTTCAAAGCCCGTTTTGGCGATCGTGTAGCTGTCATGCACAGCCGCCTTTCAGATGGGGAGCGTTACGATGAATGGCGGAAAATAAGGGAAGGCCGGGCGTCCGTTGTCGTGGGCGCACGATCGGCAGTATTTGCGCCGTTTGACCGTCTGGGCTTGATCATTATGGATGAAGAGCATGAAGGTTCATATAAGCAGGAAGAGACGCCGAAGTACCATGCCAGGGATGTTGCGATTCACCGTGCCCAGCTGACCGGTGCAGCCGTTATTCTGGGTTCGGCAACGCCTTCGCTGGAGAGTTACCATGCGGCGAGATCGCAAGCTCAGGATGATTTTGCGCCTCAACTGCTGGAGATGCCGAGCCGTGCGCTGGGCAACAAGCTGCCTGAGGTCCAGGTCGTGGATATGCGAGAGGAGCTGCGAGAAGGAAATCGCTCGATGTTCAGCCGCTCCCTGCATGCCGCGATTTCGGCAAGGCTGGAACGCGGGGAACAGACGGTGCTCCTGCTGAATCGGCGGGGCTACTCCACGTTTGTCATGTGCCGGAGCTGCGGATATGTGGCAGGCTGTCCGGAATGCGACATATCGCTAACCTATCATCAGAAATCGAATAATTTGCGCTGCCACTATTGCGGTTATGCCGCACAGGCGCCGGAGGTTTGCCCGGATTGCGGAAGTGAACATATACGCTATTTCGGTACGGGAACGCAGCGTGTCGAGGAAGAATTGGCCAAGCTGTTTCCCGGCATTCGCGTCATTCGGATGGACGTTGATACCACGACTGAGAAGGGTTCCCATGAGAAGCTGCTGAAGCAGTTTCGTGATAAAAAAGGGGACGTGCTGTTAGGCACCCAGATGGTCGCCAAAGGCCTGGATTTCCCCGATGTCACCTTGGTCGGTGTCATTACGGCCGATTCAGCGCTGAACCTGCCCGATTTCCGGGCGGCCGAAAAGACGTTTCAGCTGCTCACGCAGGTTGCCGGAAGAGCAGGACGCCACCATCTGCCGGGTGAAGTGGTTATCCAATCCTATACACCCGAGCATTATTCGATTATTCATGCAAGCAGCCATGATTATTTATCCTTTGTCAAGGACGAGTTGAAGCACCGCAAAGCGCTCCATTATCCGCCGTATTGCAGGCTGATCCTGGTGACGCTGTCGCATGAACAGCTGCCGCTGCTGGTAAGAATGGCGGAGAATTTTGCCGCGACTATCAAAAGCGAATCCGACCGCCGGGGATGGTTTGGAAGTCTGGACCGCTTCGACGCTAGCGCGCTCGATATACTGGGTCCGGTAGCCTCTCCCATTCCGCGGTTGAAAAATAGATACAGATTTCAATGTATGATAAAATGGCGGGGAACGATGGATGCTGTCTCGCTGGTGCGTTCGGTTGCCGAGAAGCTTCAGGATTCGGCGCGGGACAGCAAGCTCCAGATCAGTATTGACGTAGATCCGCAAATGTTAATGTAATCCAGCATATAATGATGAAAAGCACAAGGATGGTGTCATAGACATGGCGATTCGTATTATCGTTAAAGAACCGGATGAGGTTCTTCATAAAAAGGCAAAGGAAGTTACCAAAATTACGCCGAACGTTCAAAAGCTCCTGGACGATATGGCCGATACCATGTACGATGCGGAAGGCGTTGGATTAGCTGCGCCGCAGGTCGGCATTCTGAAGCGTCTGATCGTGATTGATGCCGGTGACGAGCACGGCTTGATCAAGATGATCAATCCGGAGATCGTGGAGAGCGAAGGCGAGCAATTCGGACCGGAGGGCTGCCTGAGCATTCCGGGATGGAACGGGGATGTGCGCCGTGCGGAGAAAGTGACGGTTAAGGGGCTTGATCGTGAAGGCAAAGAGCTTATCATTACGGGTACCGGGCTGCTTGCGAGAGCGTTTCAGCATGAAATCGATCATCTGAACGGGGTGCTGTTTACGGAAATCGCTGATCGGGTGTATGAGTATGTTCCGGAACAGCCGAGAAAAGAGCTGGAGAATCGATGAATATTGTATTTATGGGCACCCCGGCCTTTGCAGTACCCAGCCTGGAAATGTTGATTGCCGAAGGTTATTCCATAGCTGCCGTCGTTACGCAGCCTGACCGTCCGCAAGGGCGTAAAAAAGTGCTGACCCCAACGCCGGTTAAGGAAGCCGCTCTTCGTCACGGCATCCCGGTTCTGCAGCCTCAGCGCCTGCGGAATCCGGAAGCCGTGGCCGAGCTGGCCCAATATAAGCCTGATTTGATCGTCACGGCCGCCTATGGCCAAATCCTGCCAAAATCAGTGCTGGATATGCCGTCACTCGGCTGTCTTAATGTCCACGGCTCGCTGCTCCCCGCTTATCGGGGAGGAGCTCCGATTCAGCGCAGCATCATCAACGGAGAATCCGTAACAGGCATCACGTTGATGTATATGGCGGAGGGGCTCGACACGGGGGACATGATCTCACGAACCGAGGTTCCCATTGAAGATGACGATACGGCCGGAACGATGTTCGAGAAGCTGAGCCAAGCCGGTGCGGAGCTGCTGTTGCGGGAGCTGCCGCGGCTCGTGAAGGGCAAGGTAGATGCGGAGTCCCAGGATGAAACGAAGGCAACGTATGCTTCAAATCTGACCCGGGATGATGAGAGAATCGACTGGACTCGCACTTCCCGCGAAATTTACAATCAAATTCGCGGTCTGGTTCCTTTCTCCGGTGGATTTACGCTGTGGAACGGGGATGTGTTTAAAGTATGGGCAGCGGCTAAGCCGGACAGCGCACAGACCCCATCTAGCGATGCACAGCCCGGAACTGTGCTTGAGCTCCATGAAAAGGGGATCGTCGTGAAAACTGGCGACGGCACGCTGACGCTGTTAACAGTTCAACCCAGCGGCAAGAAGGCGATGGATGCGGCGCAATTCGTGCGCGGGACGAGCCTGACGGTCGGGACGGTGTTGACGTGAGCGGGAGCCGCAGCCCGAAGGGGCGTCAGGACTCCCCGAGAGAGCTGGCGATGAATGTATTAACACAGGTTGAGCAGGAGGGGGCGTACAGCAATCTTCTGCTCAACACCGCCCTGCAGAAGTCCTCGCTTGCGAAGAGCGACGCCGGACTTGCTACAGAGCTGATCTATGGCACGATCTCGCGACTGAACACGCTCGATTATTTTTTGGACAAGTTTGTCAATAAAGGGGTACAGAAGCTTCAGCCGTGGGTAAGGGCACTACTTCGCATCAGTCTGTATCAGGTCGTATATCTGGATCGGATTCCGGATCACGCGATTGTCAGCGAGGCCGTTAATCTGGCGAAGCGCCGCGGGCATCAAGGGATTTCCGGTATGGTGAACGGGGTGCTTCGGAATATTTTGCGTCAGAAGGAAAGCTTGGCGATCCCTGAGAATATGCCGGCGGCCCAGCGCATTTCTCTGCTGCATTCCCATCCGCAGTGGCTGGTGGAGCGCTGGATATCCCAGTATGGGATCGAGACCGCAGAGGCAATCTGTGCCGCGAATAATGAACCGCCGGCTGTCAGCGTAAGGGTGAACACCACGATGATCAGCCGGGAAGACATGTTGGCATTAATGAGCAGCCACGGCCTCAATGCCACACCTTCGTCGCTTAGCCCCTATGGGATTGTCGTAAAAGGAGCGGGCAATATGGCCTTGACCGATTGGTATCGGGACGGGATGATCTCGATTCAGGATGAAAGCTCCATGCTGGTCGCCGAGGCTGTCAAGCCAGAGGCGGGAATGCGGGTGCTGGATTGCTGCGCAGCCCCGGGCGGGAAAAGTGCCCACATGGGCGAGCTGATGAAGGATGAAGGCAGCATTGTTGCCAACGACATCCATGCGCATAAAGGCAAGCTGATATCGGATCAGGCCAGCCGTTTGGGACTGGACAGCATTTCGATCGTAACTGGTGACGCGCTGGATTTGGTTGACCGCTTCGAGCCTGCGTCTTTTGACCGAATTTTGCTGGATGCTCCCTGCTCGGGACTTGGCGTAATCCGTCGCAAGCCTGATCTGAAGTGGGGCAAGTCACAGGAGGACATCGATGAAATTGCGGCGCTGCAGCTAAGGCTGCTGGAGTCGGTCTCCACCTTGCTTCGTCCCGGAGGACTCTTGGTGTACAGCACGTGTACGATTGAGCCGCTGGAGAATGAAGGCGTTGTATCTGCTTTTCTGGAAGGCCATTCCGAGTTTGACATCGCGGAAGATGGCCTCGGAGACTTAAGCCGGCTGGAAGAGAAATCACTTCAGCGTGGAGGCGGGATTCAAATTCTGCCCCAGCACTATCATAGTGACGGCTTTTACATTGCAAGACTCAGCAGACGCCCCTCTTAGGGTGTTCGCCGCCATGACTATAGTCGTATCCCGCCAATGCCGGCGGGTTTTCCTCTTTTACCGTCTCTTTTATTTATGTTAGAATAGGAAGAATGAAAAAAGAGATGCATATGAATGTAATAGGGAGAGTTCGGAAGAATGCTGACTGGACTTCCTTTAAATTAGACAGGTGTGGTGAGAATGAAACCTTTTATATATGATTATTCACTGGAAGAGCTTCAAGCATGGGCTCAAGAGAATGGGGAACCGGCGTTTCGCGGAACCCAGATTTATGACTGGCTGTACGTAAAGCGGGTGAATGACTTTGCGGAAATGACGAATCTGTCCAAGGAGCTTCGGACGAAGCTGGAGCAGGAGTTTAGTTTCGTTACCCTGACGGAAATCACCAAGCTGGAGTCAAAGGACGGAACGGTCAAGTTTCTGTTCGGTCTGCATGATGACCATGCGATCGAGACCGTCATCATGAGGCATAATTACGGCAACAGCATCTGCGTTACAACACAGGTAGGCTGCCGTATCGGATGTACGTTCTGTGCATCCACACTGGGTGGCTTGAAGCGGAATCTGACCTCCGGCGAGATTGTTGCCCAGGTGGTTCAGGCGCAGAAGATTCTCGATAAAACGGGAGAACGTGTCGGCAGCATCGTGATCATGGGCTCAGGCGAACCGTTTGAGAACTATGAAGCGACCATGAAGTTTTTGCGCACGATGATCCATGAAAAAGGATTGAATATCGGCCAGCGCCACATTACCGTTTCGACGAGTGGCATTGTGCCTAACATCTATAAATTCACGGAAGAGGATACCCAGATTAATCTGGCCATCTCCATCCATGCACCGAACGATAAGCTGCGCTCCAAGCTAATGCCTGTTAACCGCCGGTTCCCGTTTGACGATGTGATTGAGTCGCTTCGTTATTACCAAGCAAAAACCGGACGGCGCATTACGTTTGAATACGCCTTGATCGGCGGCGTAAACGATCAGGTTGAGCATGCCGAAGAGCTTGCGGATGTCATTAAGGATATGAACTGCTTCGTCAATCTGATTCCGGTTAACCATGTGCCGGAACGGAAATATGTTCGCACATCGCGTAACGATATTTTCAAATTTCAACGTGCGTTAGCAGACAAGGGGGTCAATGTGACCATCCGTCGTGAACAAGGCCATGATATCGCTGCCGCTTGCGGTCAGCTGCGGGCCAAGCATATGGAGTTGGGGTGAGAAGATTTGATCAAGACGGTTCATGTAAGCCATGTGGGACGCGTTCGTCCTGTTAATGAAGATTCGGTATTTGTTAGCACACTGGAGCATGGCTATACCTTGGGTGTGGTTGCTGACGGTATGGGAGGTCACCTTGCGGGTGATACCGCCAGCAGGCTTGCGGTAGATACCGTAGCCGAGGATTTGTCCTCTTTGGAACAGGACATGTCCATGGAAAGTATTCGGGCTGCGCTTGGTGATGCCATATTGCATGCCAATGCCGTTATCTATCGTGAAGCCTCGGCTGATGAGCGGCTTCACAATATGGGCACGACGATTGTAGCGGTGCTGCTGCGAGGTTCCGAAGGTTATATCGGACATATCGGGGATAGCAGGGCTTACAAAGTCGTTCCCGGACAAGTGATTCGACTCACAGATGATCACACATTGGTCAATGAGCTTTTTAAGAGTGGTCAGATTACGGAAGATCAACTGGAAACCCATCCCCGGAAAAATGTATTAAGCCGGGCACTTGGAACGGATGTGGATGTGACGGTTGAGCTAACACCGGTTACGATCGGAGAAGGCGAAGTGCTGCTGCTCTGCAGTGACGGGCTCAGCAACCGGGTCAGCCGCGAGCTGATCGGACAGATTTCCGGTTCACTTGACCTTCCTCTGGAAGAAAGAGCGGATCGCCTGCTTCAACTGGCACTTCTTGCTGGCGGTGAGGACAACATCACGGTCGCAATGTTTGAACATCAAGAAGAAGTTGTCGGGCAACGTATAAAGGGGTGGGATTCATGATCGGACATGAATTGGCTGGTCGTTATAAAATTATAGAACGCATCGGTGGCGGTGGCATGGCGCTGGTCTACAAGGCTCAGGATATTTTGCTGAACCGGAATGTAGCGATCAAAGTGCTGCGCCAGCAGTTTGTGCACGACGAGGAATTTATTCGCCGTTTCCGGCGTGAGGCACAATCAGCGGCTTCGTTGTCGCATTCCAACGTGGTCAGCATCTATGATGTGGGCCAAGAGGAAGAAGTGCATTACATCGTCATGGAATATATCGAAGGTCAGAATTTGAATGAAATTATAAAAGAACGGGCACCGCTGCAGGTGGAAGAAGCTGTACGGATTGCTATCCAGATCTGCGATGCACTGGGGCACGCCCATCATAACCAGATCATTCACCGGGATATTAAACCGCATAATATTCTGATTGGCCGGAATGGGAGGGTCAAAGTAACCGATTTTGGCATTGCCAGGGCGGTCACGTCGACAACCATTACGCAGACAGGCTCTGTTGTGGGCTCTGTGCATTATTTTTCGCCGGAGCACGCCAAGGGCGTCGTTACTGGCGAAAAATCGGATTTATACTCACTTGGTATTGTGATATATCAAATGCTCACGGCCCGTCTTCCATTTCTGGGCGAGAGTCCGATTAGCGTTGCGCTGAAGCATCTCCAGGAGGAATTTGATGAGCCTAGAGAAGTGAACCCGCTCATTCCTCAAAGCGTGGAGAACATCATCCTGAAGTCCATGCGCAAAAACCCGGAGGAGCGTTACCAGTCTGCGGAAGAAATGATGGACGATCTCGAGACTTGTTTAATGCCGATGCGACTCAACGAACCGAAGATGGAGTTCGAGGACGATGCCGATTCAACCCTGGTCATGCCAGCGCTCAAGACGATGCAGCGCAGCAGCCAGCATCACCATGGCCCGGATGACGACTCGGATGACGAGGAGTTTGAGGAAAAACCGACCGGCAAGCCGAAGAAAAAATGGATCAAGCCGACCATCATCATCGGTTCGGTGCTCCTGTTCCTCGGCATCATGGCAGGTGTCGTCATGTATGTGAGCAACATGCTGGAGGTACCTGAGGTTAAGGTGCCCCCAGTTGTAGGCATGACGGAAGAGGAGGCAATTCGCACGCTTGAGGAACACGGTTTGACGGTGGATGAGGAAGTCATTCGTGAATATAAACCAAATGTCGATGAAGGCATTGTGTTTGCCCAGGACAAGGAACCAGAGACCATGCTGAGGGAGGGGGCTCCGGTTCAATTGTCGGTTGGGGATGCCAAGCCGCTTCTAAAAATGCCGGATCTAAATGGGAAGACATTTGATCAGGCGGTTAATGAGCTAAAAGCGATCGGAGTTAAGCAAATCGCCATTAAGCAGAATTCGGAGAAAAATGATGATGTACCTGAAGGCAAAATCTTTAAACAGAGTCCAGAAGTTGATACAAGTATCGACCCTGATGAGGTAGAAATCAGCGTAACGGTAAGCGAGGGCAAAAATTTGGTCCCTATGCCGGGCGTGGTTGGCTTAGAGCAGGAGAATGCCGTCAATATTTTGAAGTCAAACGGCTTTAAGATCGGGGCAATTAAAGAGAGAACCAGCTTTGAAGTGAAGAAGGGCATCGTAATAGAGCAGTGGCCGCATGAGGCCAATCAACAAGTTGCACCAGGCTCCAAAATCACATTATTCGTAAGCTCCGGCTATCCTGCAGATGCACTGGAGTACAATTACAGCGTGCCGGTATCGCCTAGCATGGAGGGACAAGAAAGCAAAATTCGGGTGGTTTTCACCGATGCGCTGGGAGAAAACCAGGAAGCTGTGAACAAGGTCATTACAACCTCGGAAATGGTACCTGTTAAGCTGCTGCTGGCTCCCGACAAGCATGCAACGGTCATGATCTTCCGTGACGGTCGCCAAGTGGATACGTACAGCGTAAGTTACAGCGATGTCAAGAATGGCACCGTGCCGCAGCCAACCTTTGAACAACCGCCTGTTGAACCTGATGTACCGGTGGACACTAATCCGGATGAAGGAAATGGCGAGGAAGGTTCAAATGAGGAAGATGATGCTGCTTACCATTGGGATAACGGGAACAATGGAAACGGCAAGGGCAAAGATAAAGATAAAGATAACCATTAGAAACAAGTTGTGAGCACACTAAATTTCAACAAGAAAGGTGAGGCCTATTATATGCTAGAGGGACTGATCGTGAAGGCACTAAGCGGATATTATTATGTCAAACCAATGCAGGATGGCAACATTATATCCGGGGAGGACCCAGCGGTTCAATGCAGAGCCCGCGGCATTTTCAAAAAAAAAGGTATCTCTCCGCTCGTTGGAGATCACGTGATGTACTCATTGACTGAAAATGGGGAAGGGACCGTGGACGAAATTCTTCCACGGTCTTCCCAATTAATTCGCCCGCCTGTCGCGAACGTCGACTTGGCGGTGCTGTTGTTTTCGGTCAAAGAACCGAATCTGAGCCTGCATCTGCTGGACAAGTTTCTGGTACATATTGAGCATGAGAGCCTTGAGGCATTGATCTGTCTGACGAAGCGGGATCTTGTGGACGCCTCCGACGGTGTACTGGAGCAGGTGAAGCGCCAGTATGAAGAGATTGGTTATGAAGTGCTGATTACCAGCTCTCTGCAAGGGATCGGGACCGAAGAGGTGAAGAAACGCCTGGCCGGTCGAATCAGTGTCTTCTCCGGTCAATCCGGTGTCGGGAAATCGTCCCTGCTGAATGCGTTGATGCCAGGCCTCTCGCTGGAGACGAGTGAAATCAGCCTGCGTCTTGGCCGCGGTCGACATACGACACGCCATGTGGAGCTGATTGAGCTTGATAACGGAGGGTATGTAGCCGATACACCCGGCTTTAGCCAGCTGGATTTTCTGGAGCTGGGTGTCGAGGAGTTATCGACCTGTTTCAGAGAATTTGCTCCTTATGCTGCGGAATGTAAATTCAGAGGCTGCAGGCATCTGCAGGAGCCGGGCTGCCGGGTGATCCAAGCCAAAGAGGATGGAATCATCCTGGCTAGCCGTTATGAACATTATGTGGAGTTTTATACAGAGATGAAAGACAAGAAGCGGAGGTACTGAATGATGATTAAAATTGCGCCATCCATATTGTCAGCGGATTTTGCGAAGCTGGGACAAGAAATTAAGGAAGCCGAGGCTGGCGGAGCCGACTGGATTCATGTGGACGTCATGGACGGACACTTTGTACCTAATATTACGCTGGGACCGCCGATCGTCGAAGCCATCAGACCCCATACGAACCTGCTGCTTGACGTACACTTGATGATTGAACAGCCTGAGCTGTATATTGCAGACTTTGTCAAGGCCGGAGCCGATCTGATCACCGTTCATGCCGAGACCTGCCCGCATCTTCATCGAGTCATCCATCTGATCAAAGAGTTTGGCGTGAAGGCCGGCGTCGCGATCAATCCGGCTACGCCAGCCCATGTCCTTCAGGAAGTGCTGCCTGACTTGGATTTGGTGCTGGTGATGACCGTGAACCCGGGGTTTGGCGGACAGGCATTTATCGAGCGGACTGTAAACAAGATCTCACAGCTGCGTAAATGGATTTCAAACTCCGACTACCCGAATATCCATATTGAAGTGGATGGCGGCATTACAGCGGAGACAGCGCCGCTTGTGGTGGAAGCGGGAGCGGATGTCCTGGTTGCGGGCAGCGCCGTATTCGGCAAGCCGGATCGCGCGGCAGCCATTGCAGTAATCCGTGACAGTGTAACATCTTGACCAGAACGTGAGCAACGGGATGCATAGGGCGCGGGGTTCCCGCATAAATATGGTTACATGAGCTGGGTTCTCATGTAGCCTTTTTTGTCTGTGTTCACATCTGTGGGCTTGGTGCATAACATAATCTAGGAAGGCATGAGAATGATGGGGAGGGTGAGACATGAAATTCTATACGTTCAAGCTGCCGAAGTTTTTGGGAGGTTTTGTGAAGGCCATCTTAAATACGTTTCACAAGAGCTGACAGCTTGTCCCGGCGTAACAAAACCTCCGCCTGGGACTGACGCCGCCTAGCCGGTTCTGGGGAAAGAGGCAAGAATACTCCGATAGATCGCGCATGGAGGACATACCGCATCTGTGTGCGGAGGTTTTTCTTGCGGTATAAGAAAGCCATAATGTGCGGGAGTTCTCCTTCGCTTTCTTATATCAAAAGAAGAGTGTCTAGCGACGTACTTATCGAGGACAGACTGCGTTCGACCGGAAGTTTTTCTTGCGATATAAGAAAGCGGAAGTTTTGCTCTTTCATTTTTCTTATATCTAAATAAAAAAAGCACCTGCTAACTGCTCAGGGTGCTTTTTGTTTAGAAGGAGAATATGTATCTAAACGCAAGAAAAACTTCCTTGTCCCGGATCGCCCACAAATGGTGCCTGGAGATTAAGAAGTTTTTCTTCATATAACACAAGATGATTATACGCGAGTCACTTTACCGGATTTCAAAGCGCGAGTGCTGACGTATACACGTTTTGGCTTGCCATCCACCAAAATGCGAACCTTTTGAACGTTGACACCCCAAGAACGCTTGTTGTGATTGTTAGCGTGAGAAACATGGTTACCACTGCTTGGTTTCTTGCCAGTTACATAACATTTGCGAGCCATTTATTACACCTCCTTGTTCCTAACCCTGCATGAAACAATACTTAAATATAATATCACAGTAAAAATTGCTCCGTCAACTGTCTTAAAAACATTTATTTCTCTTTGCCATTATAGTACAATGTTGATTAGTCCATAATATTTCCGAAGAAATAGTTCGTGGGCTTGTCGGTATGGCTCTCAAAAGGCTTGGGAACCGCCGGAAAGCGTAGAGGACGAGAGGATAGCCCATCATAGATTTATGATCCATTAATCATGGTAAGTCTTTTATTTACTGCTTGGGCATTTCGTCAGCTATAAGCTATGAAATAGATATGAAATTTACAACAAGAAGTGTTATGGGTATCAAGCCAGGAAGGGGAATTCTCATTGAGTAAGCGTTCTTTGAATGGAACAGAATTTACCGCGATGGTCCTAGCCGGAGCGGAGCAGCTGCAGCAGCATGCAGAACACGTCAATTCCCTGAATGTATTCCCGGTGCCGGACGGCGACACGGGGACCAACATGAATTTGACGATGACTGCAGGTGTGGCAGAACTGAAGAGTAAGTACTCGGAGTCCGTCGGGCATAGTGCCGGTGTGCTGTCCAAGGGGCTTCTGATGGGAGCCAGAGGGAACTCGGGGGTTATTCTGTCCCAGCTGTTCCGTGGTTTCAGCCGATATGCTGCGCCTTATACAGAACTAAATTCTCATCAATTCGCCGCAGCACTGCAGACAGGCGTAGAAGCTGCGTATAAAGCTGTCGTGAAGCCTGTTGAAGGTACCATCCTTACCGTAGCTAAAGAAGCGGCCAAGCATGCGGTCTATTTCTCCCGCCGCAACAACGATATCGTGGAATTGATGGAGCAGGTGTTGGCCAAAGCCAAAGAAACACTGTCCCAGACGCCGGATATGCTCCCTGTTCTGAAGCAGGTTGGCGTCGTGGACTCGGGTGGCCAGGGCCTGGTTTACATTTATGAAGGTTTCTTGCAGGCGCTGAGAAAAGACGCTCCGCCCGGATCGTTTGCTGTTGCCGGAGGACAAACTGAACAGAGCAACACGGCACCGGCCTTTCAAGCAGTCCCTGACTTCTCGGCGGTGAAAGCTCCGGCTTCTGCCCAGTCCAGACTGTCCACAGAGGATATTGAATTTTTATATGACATGGAATTCTTTATTAATCGGCAGCTCGGAGAAGGAACGAACGCAGACTTTGATGAAGATAAGTTCCAGAAAGCGCTTGCAGTGAATGGTGATTCCATCATTGTCATCGCCGATGACGAGACCATCAAAGTTCATGTGCATTCCAAGGCTCCGGGCGAAGTGTTGAATTTGGCGCTAATGTATGGAGAGATCACTCAGATCCATATATTGAATATGCGCGAGCAGCACCGTGATTTGCTGACAACGGGAATGGATATCGCACCGATGCCTGAGTTATTTGCGGATATTCCGGCAGAGACCGTGACTCCGGAAGCTCCGGCTGTTCCTCCGGCAGACGAGATCGCACCGTACGGTTTCATTGCGGTATCGTCAGGGGAAGGCATCTCCGATATATTCAAAAGCCTGGGCGTTGACGTCGTTCTCTCCGGAGGACAGACAATGAACCCGAGCACCGAGGATTTTGTTAATGCGATTACTTCGATCTCGGCGCAGCAGATTTACATCCTGCCGAATAACTCCAACATCGTGCTGGCTGCCCAGCAGGCGAGAGAGCTTCTCGAAGGCGAGCGCAGCGTAACGGTTATTCCGAGCAAGACGATTCCGCAGGGGATCGCGGCAGCATTTGCTTTCGAGGAAGACGAGAATGCGGATACGAATACCGACAATATGCTGAATGCGATCACTCGTGTGCAATCAGGGCAGGTAACCTATGCCGTTCGGGACACAACGATCGATGATCTCGAGATCAAGGCTGGCCAGTTCATCGGTATTCGCAATTCCAACATCGTTGCAGCAAACGCGGATCTGATTACGACCTCCCAGGATTTGCTGAGTAAAATGCTGGAATCCGGGGATGAAATCGTGACTCTGCTTACCGGCGCGGACGCAACCGAGGAATCGACCAACACACTCACGGAGTGGCTTGGTGAGCAGTACCCTAACGCAGAGGTTGAGGTACACTACGGCGGACAGCCGATCTATTCTTATCTGTTCTCCGTGGAGTCTTAATATACAACGCTTTGACATTATGCAAGGTACATTTATAGGAGGGGTTCCGGTGAATAAGACCGTTATTGTGACAGACAGCACAGCGGATATTCCGGCAGACCTGGCGAAGCAACACAACATTCATATTGTGCCGCTGAAACTCATGTTCGGGGAAGATTCGTATTTGGACGGAGTCGAAATAACGCCGAGAGAGTTCTACAAAAAGCTGGTTGAGTCGCCACAGCTTCCGACGACCTCTCAGCCTTCACCCGCAGATTTTGCAGCTGCGTATGAGTCCATCTTGGAACAGCACCCAGGCTGCTCCATTGTGTCGATTCACATCTCATCCGGCATGAGCGGGACGTATCAGTCCGCATTGCTTGCCACCTCTATCATCGAAGGAGAAGCGGATATTACCGTGTGGGATTCCAAATCGGCCTCCTATGGTTTCGGATTATTCGTGGTCCATGCAGCGAAGCTCGCACAAGAAGGAGCCTCTGTTTCTGATATTATTTCGTCACTCGAAGAGCTCCGTTCCAAGCGGCGTCTCTACTTCCTGGTAGACACGCTGGAATATTTGCAGAAGGGCGGACGGATCGGTAAGGCTTCGGCTGTGCTGGGCACGCTGCTTAACATTAAGCCGATCTTGTCCATTGATGGCGAAGGAATCATATTTCCGGTAGACAAGGTCCGCGGTCGCAAGAAAGCGACAGTGAAAATCATTGAACTGTTTCAACAGGATCTATCCGGTGTGAAAAATATTAAAGTGGCTGTGGGTCATACAGCTGACCCTGCTCAGGTTGAGGATTTTCTGCAGCAGCTGTCCGCTGTGTTTACGATTGAGGAAACCGTATTTTCCGAGATCGGTCCGGTTGTCGGTACGCACGTTGGACCGGGAACCATTGCAGCATATATATGGCCTGCTTAAGTGAGGTAGATGATATGAGTCTCAAACTCGATCAAATATCCGTCAGACAGATCAACGGCGTGAGCGCTCTGAAAGAGGGGGAGCTTCACGCCTTTGGCGTCTCTACGGTCAAGGATCTTTTGGAGTATTACCCCTTCCGGTATGAGGATTACCGGCTCCGTTCCCTAAGTGAAGTCAAGGACGGGGACAAAATCACCATTCAAGCCAAGATAGCCAGCGTACCGGTACTGCAGCGCTATGGGCGTAAATCCCGTCTCACCTGCAAAATGCTGGCCGAAAACTGGATGTTCACCGCGACCTGGTTTAACCGGCATTTTCTGAAGGACCAGCTTACAGCTGGCCGGGAGATCGTGCTGACAGGCAAGTGGGATCAGCGCAGAATGCAGCTTACGGTGTCCGAATCCGAATTCCCGGATAAGGGAGCCTTCCGCAGCGGGACGCTGCAGCCGGTGTATTCCATCGGCGGTAAGATCACGCAATCGTGGATCCGAAAAACAATGGGGCAGGCATTGGAGCAATACGGGGAGATGATCCCCGAGATTTTGCCGCAATCCCTGCTCAGGAAATATGATCTGATGCCCCGTAAAGCGGCAATCATGACGATCCATCAGCCCGTCGACTCCCGGGAAGGTCAGGAAGGGCGGCGCCGGATGGTGTATGAGGAGCTCTTCTTGTTCCAGTTGAAAATGCAGGCGTTCCGCGCGCTGAACCGGAGTCGGATGGACGGTGTTGTACATACGACTGACAATGCAACGATCCGGGAGTTCGTGCGCAGCTTCCCTTTTGAGCTCACTGATGCGCAGAAGAAGGTGGAGCTAGAGATTTTGCATGATATGCGCTCCCCTTACTGCATGAACCGTTTGCTTCAAGGGGATGTCGGCTCGGGAAAAACGATTGTTGCCGCCGTCGCTCTGTTTACAACAGTGCGCTCAGGTTTTCAAGGGGCTTTGATGGTACCGACAGAGATTCTCGCCGAACAGCATATGCGTTCGCTGCAGAAGCTGTTTGAGCCCTTTGGCATTACCGTTGGCCTGTTGACAGGCAGTGTCACGGGGAAGAAGCGCAAAGACCTGCTGGCTTCCTTACAGATGGGGTTGACAGACGTTGTCGTGGGCACCCATGCTCTCATTCAGGATGATGTATACTTCCGGGAGCTGGGACTCGTCGTGACGGACGAACAGCACCGTTTTGGCGTGAATCAGCGAAGCGTACTCCGCCGTAAAGGCTATAACCCGGATGTGCTCACGATGACGGCGACGCCGATTCCACGGACGCTGGCCATTACCGCTTTCGGGGATATGGATGTATCCACGCTGTCGGAGCGTCCGAAAGGTCGTATTCCCATTACGACCTATTGGGTCAAACATGAACTCATGGACCGTGTGCTCGGATTTATTTCCCGGGAAGTAAATCAAGGACGTCAGGCTTATCTGATTGCTCCTTTGATTGAAGAATCGGACAAGCTGGACGTTCAGAATGCGATTGATTTGCATGTCCAGATGCAGCAGGCCTTTCCTACGTATGCTGTGGGGCTGCTGCACGGCCGTATGACGCCTGCCGAGAAGGATGAGGTTATGCGTCAATTCTACAGCAATGAGGTCCAGCTGCTGATTTCCACGACGGTTGTTGAGGTTGGCGTCGATGTGCCGAATGCCACATTGATGATCATAATGGACGCCGATCGCTTCGGTCTGTCCCAACTGCACCAGCTGCGGGGCCGCGTAGGCCGTGGGCAGCATGCATCCTACTGTGTTCTTGTGGCCGATCCGAAATCGGAAGTGGGTCAGGAGCGGATGCAGGTCATGACCGAAACCGAGGACGGCTTCGAGGTATCCCGGAGGGATTTGGAGCTTCGGGGACCTGGCGACTTTTTCGGTACGAAGCAGAGCGGACTGCCGGAGTTCCGGCTGGCCGACATGGTCGCCGATTTCAAAGTAGTGGAAGAGGCCAGGGGCGATGCAGCGGCTCTTGTCAGCGACAGTTCCTTCTGGACGTCTCCTGAATTTGAGCCATTGCGAGACTTTTTGCAGCGGGAGAAGATCTTCCAGGGCGATATCATGGACTAATAACATGAATCTGTTAGCACAATGGACAGACCTTCGTCATATACTCAAAAAAGGTAGCAGCATTTATGACTGGAGGTGCTTTAACATTGAGTTATCAGCAGTACGGGATTAGTCCGCAGCTGGTAGAACGAATCAAGCAAAAAATGAAAAACCCGGCAGTCAAGGAAAGAATCAAAGGGCTGACGCAGGGTTTAACCAAGGCAGATCTTCAAAATAGCGCAAAAGTGCATCAAATGATCCGGACGGCCAGCGGCATCTTGAATGAAAAGCTGAGCTCCACGCAGGAGCAGCAAATGGTTCAGTTTGTGCTTGCACAGCGCATCGATCCGAACAACACCTTCCATTTGATCAAGCTGTGGGGGATGTTTCGATAATAATTGGATGACATCAAGGAATTACTTTGCATAGAAGAAGCCCCTCTCGGGAGTGTTTTCTCCTTATGAGCAGGGGCTTTTGATTTCGCGTATGCAGGGATGCAACCTTCCTGGCGGACTCCCGTAAAAGAAATCCCTTGTTTTGTGGTCAACGGATTTAGCTGCCTGTAATAGAACGGATGCAATCTTCCGTGTCATTTTTAACGGAATTTACGGTTGTGCTAACCGGAATGGCTTGCATGTCCACCGCGGGGTAAGGCCTCAGAAGCTCTTTGAGGGCTTGCAGGAGGGAGGGGCTACCTTCATGGGTATGGGAAGACGTCTGCCGTTCAAGCCATAACGCTTCGTCTGCGGGTCTCAGAATGACCGGCATCCGGTTATGGATCGGCGCCATGAGTTGATTGGGTTCGGTTGTAATGACGGTGCAGGTGCTAAGCTTATCTCCGCTTGGGGTAATCCAGGTATCGTAAAGACCTGCCATGCTGAATACTTCGCCGTTCTTCAAGCTGATGCGAAAGGGCTGCTTGCCATTGCCGTTTTTTTGCCATTCGTAAAAACCGTCTGCAGGAATTAGGCATCTTTTCCGATAAAAGGGCATCCTATAGGCAGGCTTGGCTTCCAGCGTTTCACTACGCGCATTGATCATTTTGGCTCCGGCCGAGGCATCCTTGGCCCAGGATGGGACAAGCCCCCATTGCAGCTGACCGATCCGATTGGTGCTGCCGTCGTTGATAATAGCCGTGACCATCTGCGTAGGCGCGATGTTGTACCGGGGAATATGAAAGGGAGAGACCGATTCGGGATCGATGAGATACCTGGTCATCAGTTCTTCCCAAGTGACCGTGAGTGTAAAGCGTCCGCACATCGTTTCAAGCCTCCTGTCATTTGCTGTCGCTAAGATTTGAATATAGCGTCTAATTAAGACTTTTATCGAGTTCAGAAATAAATTGCTACGTAGAGATTTACAGTACATTTGTGTTTGAGTATATCAAATATAACGTAACTAACCAAAAGGGCCTAGCGAATAGTCAGGCCTAGCATCATGAATGGAGGATTTTTTGTGTTTGATTTAAAAGCAAACGGTACCTCGGTTAAGACAGAAGTTGTTGCCGGGGCCACGACGTTTTTCACGATGGCGTATGTGACTGTTGTGAATCCGCTGATTCTGTCGCAAGCGGGTGTTCCTTTTGAGCAGAGCTTCACGGCTACTATTATTGCCGCTGTGATTGGTACACTGCTGATGGGGCTCGTAGCCCGTTATCCGATCGCTGTAGCACCGGGGATGGGCTTGAATGCCTACTTCACCTATTCCGTCGTTCAGGGACATGCCGGACTTGGGTATATTGAAGCTTTCTCAGCCGTTTTTATAGCCGGTATTCTGTTTCTGGTATTATCGATGACTTCCCTGCGGCGCAGGCTGATTGAGATGATCCCGGCCAATTTGAAACATGCGATCACGGTCGGAATCGGCTTGTTTATTGCTTTTATCGGATTGCGGATGAGCGGCATCATTACAGCGCATCCGGACAATCTGGTAGCGCTCGGTGATCTGCACCAGCCATCGGTTGTGCTCGCCTTGGTAGGACTTGCGGTTACGCTTGTGCTGCTGTCGCGCGATGTGAAGGGTGCCTTGTTTATCGGAATGATTATTACCGGGATTATCGCTTATTTTGCCGATATGCTGTCTTTTACGAACGGGATTATGTCGCTTCCCACGCTGCCGGAAGGCATTCTGGTATGGAACCCGATTACCGCTGCCTCGGATGTGATCAGTCATGGACTCTATGCCGTTGTGTTTTCGTTCCTCCTGGTGACACTGTTTGATACCACAGGTACGGTAGTTGGTGTGGCAGAACAGGCAGGGCTTATGAAGGATAACAAGCTGCCTCGTGCGGATCGTGCCATGTTCTCCGATTCGGTGGCAACTGTGGCCGGATCTATGGTCGGTACAAGCCCGACCACCGCTTATGTTGAATCTGCAGCCGGTGTTGGCGCAGGCGGTCGGACAGGATTAACGGCGGTCGTCGTTGCCGCATTGTTTGTGGTTGCTGCCTTCTTCAGCCCGCTGATCGGCGCGGTTTCCGGGTTATCCGCCATCACCGCACCTTCGCTCATCGTAGTGGGGTGCCTGATGTTAAGCAACGTTCAGCACATCCGGTGGAATGATTTTGATGAAGCGTTCCCCGCGTTTCTCGTGATCTTGACCATGCCGCTTACGTCCAGCATCGCGACCGGGATTGCGCTAGGTTTTATTTCATATCCGCTGATGAAAATCGTGAAGGGCAAGTGGAAGGCGGTTCACCCGCTGATGTATATTTTTGCTGTGCTGTTCGTACTGCAGCTTGTCTTTGTCCCGCATTGATTCAGGGGCATTAGAAGCATGACAATCCCCTGCCAAGGTCTAAGCAGACCCGGCAGGGATTTTTGGCATGCCGATAAACCCTCGTATGAGCTTGAACATTGTTTGTGACGGATCGAGAAAATGCTGCAACGGCTCCTGGTTGTTAATTCTTGTCCGGTTAAAGGGCCATGCCTTCTTATGGCCGTGCAGATGCACAGAGCTTAGCGAGTTCGGCTCCATACGTCCGCGTACCTCGTGACGAGGCCGTGCTCGTCAACCTCCAGATCCGCTTGATAGGCCCCATGGTTACTCTCATAACGGTAGGTGTACTCGCCCGTACGCGTGTATTGTTGGGGAAGCGGGGCGATGGTTAGACTCGGGAACTGAATCCAGACTGCCGTCATGGACGCACTCTCCCCAGGCTCCAGCTTCAAGCGCCGGATCGGCAGCGTGTTGGTGGATGGGGTAATCCCGAGATCAATGTCGTTCATTCCGGCAAATGCCGTGAGCTCGGTATCGCCGCTCCACCAGCAGCCGTCGTCATCCCGCTCCAGGTGAAGGGACCGTTCCTCCGTGCCGCTTGTGAGCTTAATCTTTACCCTCCGGGTCTGCCAGCTGCTGGTGGTTTCAACCTCATAGGAGCAGTGGAGCTGCCGACCTTCCAGGCTGGCTACGACCGTTCCGGTGAGCGTAAACCCTTCATGATGCTGATAGAGCCGTCCATGCTCCAGGGAAGGAAGATCGTGCCTGTTCCATAGCAGCGATTGCAGAAGCTGACCAGCGCTTGTGGTCTTTTGTCCGAGGGGCTGCATGTCTGCTTCAGCATGGATATGGTTGTTCAAAGTGAGATCACGTCCTTTGTCAAACAAGAGTATGAGTAGATGCTACACCTCTATATTATATAACGAACATATGTTTGTTATAAAGCGATAAATACCGTGTGTGATAACCGAAGATAAATCGGGGACTTCCACACAAGAAGCTTATTCCATATATGGACGCAAAATCGTTTGTGAAGTAATATGTAAGGATCGTATACTAATCCGGCAGTATTTTTCATTAAGAGTAGGGGTGCAGCGGTCATAAACATACCTAAACAACGCATCAAAATCAGTCTAGCCATGCTCATGCCTGCGCTGGTTTCCTTATCCATTCTCATGACGATGTCGATTATGATCTACATTCAGTATAAAAATGAGAAACGATCCCTATACAACAATACCATGTCACTTAATTTATCCTCCGCACAAAAAATGGCAGTTACCATTGAAGCGCTTTTCTCGGGGATGCGCCAAAGTCTTCGCGCCTCTGCCAACAATCCGGCAATTGAGGCTAGTGCGACATCCGATGAGAGAGAGTTGCAGGTCATTTTTGATCTTATGCTTCAGAGCAGCCCTTATTTCAACTCCGTATTTTGGGCCGATCAAACGGGTACTATTCGCGTGGTTTCTCCTGTGGGAAACAATTTGAATCAGGCCCGATTAAAAACGGTGGGGACCACGGAGGCGCTAAAGGAGAGAAAGTCCTATATATCGACACCGTATAGAAGCCCTACCGGCCGCTGGATTGTTCTTGCGAGCGAGCCGATTTTTGACAGCGCCGGCAAGTATCACGGGATGATTGCCGGCACGATCTACTTGGAAGAAAATAATATATTGCATCGGATTTTCGGAAGCGGCGCGGGGAATATCGAAGACTCATACTCATATATCGTTGATTCTGAAGGTAAGCTGCTCTATCATCTGGATAAAAGCCGGGTAGGGGAGGACGTAAGCTCTAATGTCGTGGTGCAGCGGCTCATGAGCGGTGAGAGCGGCATGCAACGTGTCATGAATACTCAAGGTGAAGATTATTTGACGGGTTACGCCAGCGTTTCAATGAATGGGTGGGGGATTGTCATGCAGACATCGGTTAGTTCCATTCTGGCCGATGTCAATCGCAACTTGCATGACCAGCTGAGAAGTATGCTTTTTCCGATCGTGATCATGCTGGTCATTGCCGCATATATGGCTGCAAGGATTGCCGCTCCATTTACCCAGCTGTATAAATTAACAAAAGCGGTAGCAGCCGGCGAAATGGTGTCTCCCGAGGAATTCCAGCCGCATTGGAATCGGGAAGCTGATCAATTGAACCAGATTATGGGTGCAGCTGCCGAAACGCTTGCCAAACAAGCCTATTCGTTACAGCAGGAAGCCAGCACGGATCCATTAACAGGGCTGACCAATCGCAGAGAACTGGAACGCTGCCTTGATTCGTGGGATTTGCTTGGAGATTCGTATGCCGTTTTAATGCTGGACATTGACCATTTTAAGAACGTTAACGATACATATGGCCACCAAACCGGCGACCAAGTCCTGAAACTGGTAGCGGCGGTCATGAGCGATTGTGTTCCTGCGGGTGCAGTCTGCTCCCGTTTTGGCGGGGAGGAGTTTGTCATTCTTCTTCGCAAGCATCGTATGGATGAAGCCTATCGTATAGCTGAGCGAATTCGCAACGCGATTCTGAATTCCAAAACACCTTATTCCCTAATACTTACCGTATCGATCGGCGTATCCTTATATCCTGAACATGGCAGAAACCGCGAAGGTGTATTCCAGGCAGCGGATATGGCGTTATACCGGGCGAAGGCCGAAGGACGTAATCGGACAATTACGGCAGAGCTATCGGCGTAATAGTACAAGCCATCGGAGATTACCGAGTTAAAGTATATTCCTTGCCCGCCTTGATTAAACGAAAAAGGTGAACAGCACTATTTTATAAAAACCGTTTTCCTTTGCTTCGGAATGCCCGATCGATATATATGGATAGGTCAGCAACACCATCATAGGCGCGACGCTTGATCCGGAGATGTTAAATCAATCCGACCTGGTGGTTACCTTGTGCGGCGATGCAGCCGATCGTTGCCCGATGACGCCTCCGCATGTTCGCCGAGAGCATTGGGGCTTTGACGATCCAGCCAAGGCACAGGGGACTGACGAAGAAAAATGGGCTGTTTTCCAGCGCGTTCGTGATCAAATCGGCGAGCGCATTCAACGATTCGCTGAAACCGGCGAATAATACGATAACATTATGCCGGGGTCCGAACCATAAAAGAATCTTTAAGAAGATATCGAAAACCTGCATCCCAATATACCAAGAACGCCCTTAACCGGGGCGTTCTTTTTTTGTCAACAACGTGAAGCGGATGGTCGGAAACTGAGCTCTAATGGAGGGTCACGGATCATGTGTAATTCTTTATCCTGTGCAATGGGATAGGTCTTGAACCTTGAACCTGTTCCAACATTAAATTCAGACACAAGAGGTGGATGATATTGTTCGTAGTATCCTTAAAGCACCGTTTGCTGGTATGGTCCTCATTTATCGGTATGTTCTTAGTATTGCTGGCTGGGGCGCTTGTAACTAAGACCGGTTCCGGCCTTGGGTGTGGCGATGATTGGCCGCTTTGCAACGGGAAATTCATCCCGGCTTATACACTGGAATCCATGATTGAATATTCGCACCGGATGATAACCGGCGTGGTCGGAATTCTGGTGCTTGCCACTTATATCGTGATCCGGAAACATTACCGGGGCCATAGGGAGGCGAGTTATTATGCTGGCGGTACCTTATTGTTCACTGTGATACAAGCTCTAATGGGGGCCGCGGCTGTCATGTGGCCGCAGCAGCCGGCGGTCATGGCGCTTCATTTTGGAATCTCCTTGTTTGCGGTGGCCAGCAGTATGCTGCTCGTGGTATGGATGCGTGGACTCCATGGAGCACAGGATTATCGTACTAACGTTACGGTTCCGCCATCTATCCGCTTCTTGGGCTGGGGAATCTGGCTGTATAGCTGCGGAGTGGTATACCTTGGTGCCTATATCCGGCATACGGAGTCGGAGGCCGGCTGTATGGGCTGGCCGCTATGCAATGGCCAGGTCATACCGTATCTGGGCGGGGCTTCTGGCATTGTCTTTCTTCATCGGGTCGCCGCTGCGGTTTTACTCATATTGCTGATTCTTCTGCTCTTAGCTGTAAAAAATTATGAGACAAGGGTGCGTTCAACAGGTCTAACAACGCTGGTAATCGGTCTTAACCTCGTAGTGCTAGCACAAATTTTAAGCGGGGCGTGGCTGACGCTTGCCATGAACAATCATCATATTTTTATTTTTGCAAGTCTTGTTCACAATGTGTTAGCGACCTTGCTCTTCAGCATGCTCGCGGTTTTTGGGATTCGTACATGGAAGAGAAGATGAGACGTAAAGACAAAAAATCTGAATTTGTATGTGAAATTTGTTACAGTATCTTGAACTTGGCCTGCATATTTAGTGAACGAACGGCTGGTGACACCAACTGCCTTGTCAACTAAAGTAAGTCAGGACAAGTGAGCAGATTGGAGCTGAATGTAATGAAACGACCCATAACACTTCGAATCATGGGGTTAGCGGTTCTGCTGACCATCATGCTGCTGGCCATGACCGGATGCAGCGAGAACATCATTATTTTGAATCCGAAAGGACCCATTGCCGAGCAGCAGCGCGATTTAATGATCATCTCGACCTTGCTGTGCAGCATTGTCATCGTTCCGGTGTTGATACTGACAGCTATCATCGTGTGGCGGTATCGGGACAAAAAAGGAAGAAAAGCAGCGTATACCCCGGAGTGGGAGCATAGCACGAAGCTGGAACTGATTTGGTGGGGAATTCCCATCTTGATCATATTGACGCTGGCGATTATCACGGTCAAAGCAACGTATGCACTGGAACCGTCGAAGCCCATTGCCTCCAGTGAGAAACCGCTGACCGTACAGGTAACCTCCCTGAACTGGAAATGGCTGTTTCAGTATCCCGAACAGGGCATAGCATCGGTCAATGAGTTGAAAATTCCGGAGGACGTGCCGGTCCGCTTTGAAATTACGGCGGATTCGCCAATGAACTCGTTCTGGATTCCGCAGCTTGGCGGCCAGATGTACGCCATGTCGGGCATGGCGATGACGCTGTATTTGCAAGCCGATGAGGCCGGGAATTATTGGGGGTCCGGCGCGAACTTTACGGGAACGGATTTTGCCAAGATGTATTTTGATGTAGAGGCCATCTCCAAGGAGGAGTTTGACGCATGGGTGGAGGAAGTGAAGGCAGAGTCGCCCAAGCTGACATTGGAGGGCTACAAACAGCTGAGGGAGCCGTCCGCATCCAAGGGTCATACATATTCCGCTTTTCCGGAAGGGTTGTTCGAGATGACGGTGACAAAATATGCCGCTTCCCACAACCATGGTTTGTCATGGAAAAACACGCAAAACTTCAATTTCGAGGACCAGGTGACTAGGTAAGGAGAGAGCTTCTAATGTGGGAAAAGATAAAAGAATTTGCTTCCGGATTTTTCGTGACGGGCGATCCGTTAATTTATGGCGCGGATGTCACCATCGTTCTAACGTTGATTGCCATTGTAAGCGGCTTGACGTACTTCAAAAAGTGGAAGTGGTTATGGCGGGATTGGCTGACCACCGTCGATCATAAAAAAATCGGCATTATGTACATTTTGTCCGCGTTCCTGATGCTGTTTCGGGGCGGAGTGGACGCGCTTCTCATGAGAGCGCAGTTGGCTATGCCGGAGCTTGATTTTTTGCCGCCGGATCATTATAACCAGATCTTCACCACGCATGGGGTGATCATGATTCTGTTCATGGCCATGCCGTTCATGTTCGGTTTGTTTAACATCATGGTGCCGCTGCAGCTCGGAGCTAGAGATGTAGCCTATCCGTTTCTGAATTCGCTCAGCTTCTGGCTGTTCTTCTCAGGGGCGATGCTGTTTAACCTGTCGTTTGTCATTGGTGGCTCACCCGACGCCGGGTGGCTGGCGTATCCGCCCTATTCGGGTTCCATGTACAATCCGGGTGTAGGGCAGGACTTTTATATATGGGGAATCCAAATCTCGGGGCTCGGCAGTTTGATGACCGGGGTTAACTTCCTGGTGACGATTCTGAAAATGCGGGCGCCGGGCATGAAACTTATGAAAATGCCGATGTTTTCCTGGTCGGTCCTATCCAGCTGCATCGCCATTATATTCTCGTTTCCGATTTTGACGGCAACGCTGGCACTGCTATTCCTGGATCGTTATGCCGGGGCGCATTTCTTTACACTTGACGGCGGGGGGAACCCGATGATGTATATCAACCTGATCTGGATGTGGGGACATCCTGAGGTGTATATCATTGTCCTGCCGGCCTTCGGCATATTTTCAGAGATCGTCTCTACGTTCTCGAAGAAAAAGCTGTTTGGCTACAAGTCCATGGTGTGGGCGATGATGATCATCAGCGTCCTGTCCTTTCTGGTATGGGCCCACCATTTCTTTACGATGGGGTCAGGCGCGGACGTCAATGCTTTCTTTGCTTTAACAACCATGCTGATCGCAATCCCAACTGGCGTGAAAGTGTTCAACTGGCTGTTCACCATGTTCCGTGGAAAAATCACATTCGAAACACCTATGTTATGGACGATTGGATTCATTCCATGTTTTATCGTAGGGGGGTTGACCGGGGTTCTGTTATCCGTAGCGCCGGCGGATTTTCAGTTCCATAACAGTTACTTCCTGGTCGCGCATTTCCATCAGGTGATCATAGGGGGCGTCGTATTCGGTTACTTTGCCGGGCTGTACTATTGGTGGCCGAAAATGTTCGGCTTCAAGCTGAACGAACGCATCGGGAAGTGGGCATTCTGGTTCTGGAACATCGGTTTCTATTGCTGCTTCATGCCGCAATATGTGCTCGGTCTGATGGGAATGACCCGCCGGGTCGTTTCGTATAGCTGGGACAAAGGCTGGTGGGAGCTGAATCTGGTGTCCACGATCGGTGCTGTGCTCATGGCGATTGCCTTTCTGTTTCAGGTTTGGCAGATCGTGGATGGGTTTAAGCACCAGGCAAAGAACCGGGATACCACGGGGGATCCATGGAATGGCCGTACGCTCGAGTGGTCCATTCCTTCGCCGGCACCGGT
Organism: Paenibacillus sp. ISL-20; assembly: GCF_018613005.1. NCBI lineage: Bacteria > Bacillati > Bacillota > Bacilli > Caryophanales > Paenibacillaceae > Paenibacillus > Paenibacillus sp. ISL-20. Next base: position 10,302 of record NZ_JAGGRD010000070.1, on the reverse strand, counting down.
CTATAACTTTGCCGTATTGCCGAATGTATCCCGACAAGACGAATGGTGGGAGCAGAAACAAGCGTCAGAGGCACATCGGACTAATAAGCAGCGGCTGGAACCGATTCATATGCCTAGAAATTCCGGTGTTCCGATTGTTATGTCGGCTTTCTGGTTTATAGCAGGGTTTGGCTTCATATTCGATTGGACCGGATTTATCTATACCGGATTGGCAGGCGTGGTAGGCTGTTTACTATATCATTCCTTTAATTATGACACGGATTATTATATTCCCGTTGACGAAATCGAGCGAACTGAAGCTGCCATAAGGAAGGTGAATATCTAATGGCTGAGTCCCAAACATTAGAACCCATAACTCAAGCACACATGCAGGAAGCACATCATGGTCATCCGGATATGGAGGAAGTACGAACGTTCGGCTTCTGGATTTATCTCATGACCGACGTTATTATATTTGGCACATTGTTTGCCACCTACATTGTTCTGCAACGCAACACGGACGGAGGTCCGGGACCTGCAGACCTGTTTCAGATGGGCGGAATTATAGCCAGTACGTTCATATTGCTTGCGAGCAGTTATACTTGCGGCCTTGCGCTGCTGTCGATGCACAAGCATAACGTTAAAGGCCTCATATCCTGGCTGGCGGTTACAGCCGGGCTGGGTGCCATATTTATCGGGATGGAGATTGCTGAATTCAATCATCTGGTACATGAAGGCGCGACGATAGGAACCAGCGCATTTTTATCCGCCTTCTTCACGTTGGTGGGAACGCATGGATTGCACGTATTGTTCGGACTGGTCTGGATGGTCGCCCTGATCCTTCAGATTGCCAAGCGGGGTATTACCCCTGTGACCAAACGGAAGGTCAATGTGATCAGCTTGTTCTGGCATTTTCTCGATGTGGTATGGATCTTTGTATTTACAGTCGTGTACTTAATGGGGGTGAGTTAATATGGTGCCGTCCAATACGCATCAAGCCCCGGAAGGGCACGGTTCTTTCAAATCGTATACTATCGGATTCATCTGCTCGATCATTCTGACACTTATTCCTATCACGATTGTCATGAATGACTGGTTGGAAGGAACCTGGAACACCGTTGTGTTGATGATTGCGGCCGTGCTGCAGCTCATGGTTCAGCTCTTATTCTTCATGCACTTACGTGAAGAGAATAAGCCGAGGTACAACCTGATCTCGCTGGTTCTGGGCCTGGTCATTTTGCTGGTCATCGTAGCAGGGTCCATGTGGATCATGCTGTACAACATGGTGGCTGTATGAGGAAACGCACCGTATTGGGAGATTGGATACAGCTCGTCAAACCGCGCATTATCCAGCTTAATCTGGTTGCAGCATTCGGAGGCTACTGGCTGGCTTCTAAATGGGTCATAGACTGGGGCTTGTTATGCTGGATGCTGCTTGGTACAACGCTAACGATGGCATCTTCCTGTATCTTCAATAATATTTGGGATCATAAATTGGACCGCAAAATGGTTCGAACGAACGGCAGGCCTCTTGCCACGGGGCGGATTCAGTTAACCCATGCCTTATGGTGTGCTCTGGTCCTTGGTATCTTAGGAGAATGGATCCTGTTCTTAAACGTGAACCGGATTGCAGGTTGGCTCGGTTTGCTGGGGATGTTCTTTTATATTGTCATATACACGATGTGGCTTAAACGGAAGTCAACCTGGAGTACCGCTGTCGGTGGCGTGTCGGGAGCGGTTCCGCCGGTTATCGGATACTGTGCCAGCACGGGAACGATAGATACCGGAGCTGTTTTGTTATTCTGCTTGCTGTTTTTGTGGCAGCCCGCGCATTTTTGGTCGCTGGCCATCCGGCGGGTGGAGGAGTACAGAGCGGCTGGTTTTCCCTTACTTCCTGTACGAAAAGGGGTCAGGCGCACCAAGCTGCAGATGATTCCTTATGTAACGCTGCTGCTCCCAACCGTCATTTTGCTGTACGTTACCGGTTTTTCCGGTCCCGTATTCCTGATAGTGTCTGTGATCGGTGGCGTTATATGGCTATGGCATACGCTGCGCGGAATGATCGTTTCACTGGATGAACGCTGGGCCAGGACCAATTTTCTGATTTCCGTGAATTATTTGATGATTGTGTTCATTGTTATGATTCTGGACACGCCTGCGATTTAATAAAAAGCATTGCAAAAACGAGGTGAGGCTTATGAGGAGATTAGGGTTATTTGTCCTTTTGGCGTGTGTACTTCTGTTAGTGTCGTGTTCTCCGGCTCCTGCGCCCGATCCAGAGGTTGAAGCATTGATTCAGGTTGATTTGATTTTACCGACCGGCCCGGTGGAGACCTTGCAATCGGTTCCCTTTGAGGCGCGAGTGACGCAAGGTGAAGAACCGGTAGCAGATGCGCAAGAGGTGAGTTTTGAATTCCGGCTGGTCGGTCAAGACGAACATGATTTGATTGACGCTAACCATGCTGAAAACGGCAGTTACCGGATCGATAAGACATTTGAAGCGGAAGGGACCTATGAAGTGACTGCGCATGTTACGGCAAGAGGCATGCATGTGATGCCGAAGAAAGAGATCGTTGTAGGAAATCCGGGGAAAAAGTGAACTTAAGGTTGCCATGATCCGGTAAGAAGGGTGGCAGATGGAGTTGATCCGAAAATATATATGGATTGTTGTTATGCTGGCTATGCTGACGTTGTCTGCATGCAGTGAACGGACCACGGATGATTCGGTGCTTCTTGCCAGCATCACCACAACGGAGGATGAAGAGGCAGTTGCACTGTACAAGAGCCAGTGCCTGTCGTGCCATGCCGTCGACTTAAGCGGAAGGGTTGGCCCAAGTCTGAAGGATGTCGGGACGAGGTTATCTGAGGATCAAATCGCGGACATCGTAATGGAGGGTTATCAAGGCATGCCATCATATAAAAAGATTCTGGAGGAGAGCGAGATCAAGTCCATTGCGATGTGGCTTTCGAACATGAAGGAGGAACAGGAGGGGGATACATGAAAAAGATTGTGTTTATAGGCGTAATCATGGTGTTCACGTTGGTGGCAGCCGCATGCGGCAACTCTAAACCAAGTCAGCTGAGCATTCCGATCCAGCCTTTTGAATATATCAACCAGGATGAAGAGCCGATTTCTTTAGCCGATCTGGAAGGCAAGGTATGGATCGCAGACTTTGTGTTCACGCGGTGCATTACGGTATGTCCGACCATGACCGCTAATATGGCCGAGCTGCAGCAGCGGCTGGATAACGCGGGGCTTGAAGCCACGCTGGTATCTTTTTCGGTGGATCCCGAACGGGATGACCCTGCAGCACTGAAGAGCTATCTGAGTAAATTCGATGCGAATTTCACGAACTGGCATGCGTTAACAGGCTATACGTTTGAAGAAATTAAAACGTTTGTGCTGCAATCCTTCAAAGCGCCTATCGCCATGGATACTGCAGCGGATCAGGTCATCCATGGGACGTCCTTCTACTTGGTTGATCCATCAGGTACAGTCGTTGCGAAGTATGATGGTAACACGGATCCTCCATATGACAAGATCCTGAAGGACGTCAAATCGCTGCTGAAGTAGCGGCGAATATCGTGAGGTGGAGTGAGATGAACCTTATCGCTCGTTCAACATGGGTCCGTGGGCTGATTCTGGCAATTCTTCTGGCAGCCGCTGCATATGCACTCTTTCAATCCATGATGAAGGATGGCCAGATTGCAGAGATTGGGTATGCCGCGCCTGGCTTTGAAGCGGTGAATCTTCAGGGTGAGCCGGTCCGGCTCTCCGATTATAAAGGGCAGGCCGTGCTGCTGAACTTCTGGGCGTCCTGGTGCGGTCCCTGCGTGAACGAAATGCCGATTCTGAACGAAGCGTATACACAGGAGCCAGGTGTTAAGATAATTGCCGTTAATATAGGCGAAAGCCGCGAGAAAGCAGAGGCATTCGTTCGGAAGCATCAACTGGATATACCGATCGTGTTGGACCAACAGAACAAAATCAAAGGGAAATACGGTATAAGCGGCCTGCCGGTAACCGTACTGATCGATGACCAAGGCAATATCGTGGATCGCGTAACTGGTGAGCTGCCAAGCCTTGAATTTATCAGAGAAATGATGGACAGGATTCGATAGGATGGAGCCTGCCGGGATACGAAAAAAGGGGTCGTCCCGTAAGTAGATTTAGTTGCATGACGTACGGCTCTCATAAACAGAAAATGTGTCAAATAAAGCCATGGCGGTGCTCAGGATGCTATTCCCACACCGCTATGGCTTCTGTTTTGATCAGATCGAGTTGGTACATGGAGCGTCTTCTAACAGCGAGAAGGCCTCCCGCAAGATCTAAGATCTTTTGGGACAGCCCCTTCTCTTGATTCCAGAGAAGGGGGGCTGTTCCTGTTCCAGCTGGTTTGCCCTATTGGATCGTAGTGTGCAGAGCTTCAGCGAACCTGGATATTCCGGATGGGATATCCTCGGCCCTGGCACGAGCATAAGTGAATCTCACATAACCTGAAGCTGAACCGTATACGCTGCCCGGTGCAAAAATCACGCCTTTTTGAATGGAGCTTTCCAGCAGCTTGCTGTCATTCACGTCCGGAACGATTTTACACCAAAGATGTAGGCCGCCCTCGGGCACATGGAAATGGACCAGGTCTTGTAGTTCCTTCTGAAGGGCCTCGATTAGTAAATCCCGCTTGTACAGCAGGCTTGCTCTTAGCCTGTCCAGGTGCGGAGCAAAATGGGAAGAATTGAGGAACTGTCCGGCCAAGCTTTGGGGCACCACGCTCAATCCGAAATCCATCTGCTGCCTGGCGTCCGCAAGCCGTTCCACCACCGAATTCGGGGCGACCATCCAGCCTACGCGGAGGCCGGATGCGGCTATTTTCGAGAAAGACCCAATGTACACCACCGACCCGACAGAATCCACGGATTTTAAAGGGGCAGGCGGAGAACACTGATAGGCCGTTAAACTGAAGGGGTCATCCTCCACGATCGGAAGCCCGAGCTCACTTGCCGTATCCAGCAGCTGGGACCTTCTCTCATGATCCATAACGGTGCCTGTCGGGTTCTGAAAATTCGGATTAATGAAAATCATCTTGATCCGGTGTTTCTTGTACAGGGAGCGGATGTCTTCCGGTTGTACCCCTCGTTCATCGACCGGGAGTCTGAACAATCGCAGACCTGCGGATTGAAACATCGGCAGTGAATAACAATAGGATGGATCTTCGATGGCAACCGCGTCACCAGGTGACAGCAAGCACTGTGTAATGAGATACAGCGATTGCTGGGATCCCGACGTGATCAGGATGGACGATTCGGTAGTATGAATCCCGCGATATTTTTTGAGATACGTAACCAATGCTTGTCTAAGTGGACCATATCCTTGTGGATTGTCATAACCGAAATAGGACATATTGGGTTTCTGACTCATCAACGTATTCATCTCTTGGATCGGCGCCAAATCCCCGGCGAGCTCCCCGCTGGCAAAATCAATCAAAGAAGGATCATGCGCCAACGCCTCCCGAATCCGGCGGAGAAAAGGGGGATTAGGCAGGAAATTTCCTCCCTCAGCGTAACGGCGCCAGTTCGGAGTATGTTTTGGCGTTGCGCCCCACTTGGAACTGCTGACCCGCGTGCCGCTCCCGGAACGGCTCTCTATGATTCCAAGCGCCCGAAGCTCCGAGTAAGCCAGAACCACGGTGCTTCGATTAACTCCGATTTGCTCCGCTAGTTTTCGTTCGGAGGGGAGTAAGCTGCCTGGTGGAAATTCTCCATACGATATTCTTTGCTCCAGATCATCAGCAATTTGCTGATATAGAGGTTGTGTGCTGTTGCGATCCGGCTTCCACACCTTCCTCATCCTTTCGTGAACATATTCAGGCTGTTTCTGTCTGTAATGTTAATCATATCATTATGTATAAATGAAGGGTTTTCATAATTTCATCATTACGATGACAAATATCCTGCAATCCGTTGAACATGGATGGTGTATCTGATTGTAAATTGGATGGGTCAACGTAATCCCTCTTACTGGGATGTGGCTGTAATTCGCTTGCGCTTTCGGTTTCTTGACAAAATTTAAAAAGAGGAATAAAGTATGGTTTGACTAATAGTAATCGTTACGATTAAACAAACACAAGATTAGGAGGTGCTTACTATGCGAGTGACGGTAACATTGGCATGCACGAAAACCGGCGACCGTAACTATACAACGACTAAAAATAAAAGGAATCACCCGGAGCGAATGGAATTGCGCAAATATTGTCCACGGTTGAAGCGGGTAACGCTTCATCGGGAAACCCGATAGTGAATACGGACCGTAAGCCGGATCTATCATCCGGCTTATTTGACTTCAGGTGAAATGGGATTACACTAAAAGTAGCAGAAGTGCAGCCATGTAAATGAGGGGGATGGATGGGATGAACCAGGAACGACATGATTCCAGCGGTGAGCTGCTCCTAAGCACACATACCCCGGAACAGTGGAGACGAAGAAGGCAGGAGCTAAATGAGTGGATCAACAGACCTAAGGTGCGCAAACAGCCCAAACGGACGCGTGTATTCGGCAATACCCCTGTCGATGAGCAGTTATACCTGATATTGATCCGGCTGCAGCAGGCGGGATTGGAGACCGAGTTTTCCTGCGCGGGTGTAAGCCCGCTTGATGAACCCGTTGATCATTCCCTGTACGCCTACCTAACTTTTTTCTCGAGCGGTCCTGCGGAGCAGTTCGCTAACATTTTGAAGGGTAACATGAAGCATCGAGCGCTGATTACCTATGAGCCTGCCCGTCACCGCTATGACGTTTCATCGTTCTTTATCGGACATAACCGTTCCTTTTGTATACTTCTCCAGCACAGTGCGGATCAGTTACTGAGAGATTTAGTCCAGTAGAAAATGGGGCTTTTACATAAAATAACATTGCTTTGCTGGCTCAGAGTCCCTTGAGCAGCTTAGCTTCGAACAACCCTAATAGGGGAAATAAGGAGTTGTGATCGAATGACGAAACGGAGAATTGCTTGGAATTCAGGTCAATGGACAACCGAACCGGTATCGGTGGCAGAGGAAGGGTTGCATCTGAAGGTTGAGTCCAGAGAAGGCAGTGATTATTGGGAGAAAACCCTGTATGGGTTTCAACGTGACAGCGGTCATTCACTGCTTGCGGCGTGGGATAAGGATACGGCCATAGAGGTCACCTTTGAATTGGATGCCTTTACGGAGCTATATGATCAGGCCGGGCTTATGCTAATGAACGCTCCGGGACAGTGGATCAAAGCTGGGATTGAAATCAATGACGGAATCCCCCAGCTGGCCACGGTGGTCACCCATGAATATTCGGATTGGTCACTCGCACCCGTGCCGGAGTGGGTTGGCGAGCGTGTCACGATCCGTGCCTCCAGGCTGAATGATGCGGTCATCATTAGGGCGAGAACCGGGAAGCATCCTTGGCGCACCGTTCGCGTGGCACCTTTTCCCGCCCGAACAGCAAGTCAGGCAGGGCCTTTTGTCTGTTCACCTACCCGCTCCGGTCTCATCGTGACCTTCACACGTTGGGTGAGTACTCTGCCGGACAGCGACATTCATGTTGACCCGCCGGTGGAAGAGTAGAGGTAGAGCCTAGACTCCTGATATAACCAACAGACATAGCGGCAAAGAGACTTCACCCATCATTTCATTGATCGGTGAGGTCTCTTTTATATGCAGATCGTTCTGTATCAATTGCCACAGCGGCCATACGGCGTGTGGTGGTATATTGAGGCTGGATACACACTAATCTGCCATATATTGATCACGTCCAGCAAAGGGGATAAAACCATATGCCGAGCAAAGAAAGTTTTGCTATAAAGGAACTGCTGACTGCAGAGGGATTTAATCATAAATGGGAAAATGCCGGAACGATTCGGCAATATATCGAAACGCTGCCTCCATATCCTGCACTTTCAGAGGAACAGGAGGGATTTGAAACCCGCTGTTTTCAAAGCGGATCCGGCTTGAGTATGAATTATTATATATCGCATGGTGCGATGGAACAGGGGATTGTCGTTTATTTACACGGTGGAGCTTATATCGAAGAGATTTTACCGCCCCATTTCGCTTTTGCCAAACAGTGGACGAAGCGAACCGGATTCACCGTAATTATACCCAATTACCCTACCGTCCCGGCTATTGATGCGAAGAAGCTGACTGGGCTGATGCGCGAATTTTACAAGTACATCTGCGCCCAGGCGGGGAGTTCGGTATTTCTAATGGGCGATTCGGCCGGTGGTGCGCTGGCCCTCGATATGGCCCAATCGGTAAAAGAAACGCCTCTTGCACCAAAGGGGTTAATCCTGCTCTCGCCATGGGTGGATGCAGCTACGGACAATCCCCAGATTGCCTCGCTCGGTATACCGCAGCGTGACGTCTTTCTGCAGCCGGCCGGGCTCGGTGAGGTTGGAAGGATGTATGCAGGAAGCCTTCCTATGGACGACCCGGCGGTCAGTCCGTTGTTTGGCGAGATGGGAAGCCTTTCCCGTACGGTCATTCTCGTCGGAACCGATGATTCTCTGCTGCCGGACGCTCGTCTGCTGCGCGATAAACTGGTCCGAGAAGGTGTTGATTCCGAGTACTGGGAATACGAGAACATGATGCATGTGTGGCCTCTGTTTCCGATGCCTGAAGCCGTAGAGGCACTGGAGCGGCTGCATCAATGGGTGGCGTGCGGTGGAGGAAAGCATAATGGAGGGTGACGGACCATCCAATTGGATGGTCATAACTGACGCGCAATTGGATGGTGTGCATTAGCCGATTGTTCATTATAATGAGGCAGAAATGACAAATGAATGATGATTACTGTTGATCCTGATGCCTCAGGTTCTATAATAGAGTGTATATAATGAATAATCGAATGGGGTTGTTTGTGGTTGGTTATGTATATTATCGTCATCGCGCTGGCATTAATTGGTGGAGTTTCCACGCTTCTTGTCGGATTATCTCAGGAGAATAAGAAGGCAAACCCGAACTATGAGCGGAAAACAAAAACCAATCTCACGAAGCTGCTCATCATTTATTTTGTTTCGTTAATTGCGTTTATTGTGATATGGATGATTTTGAGATAACTATAAAGGCTGTTTCCTGAACGATCGGGGAGCGGCCTTTTGTTATTCATGATGATCATTGGAACCTGGGTCCATTTGATGTATTCTGGAGACATCAGCTCCACGGAGATCGTCATCATCGCTTACGTCCTGATGCTGGTTGTGTTCGCTGCAGGATTTGTATATCAATGGCTGAGAAGAAAACCACAGCGTCTCTAATCGAAGGGGAGGTCTTAGGATTACATGGCATTGCAAATTGGAATCATAGGCACAGGCTGGTTTAGCAAAGTACATGCAGATATATTATCCAACATGGACGGAGTACAAGTTGCTGCTTTTGTCGGGACAAGTCAGGAGAAGGCGGCACGAGCGGTGCAGGGCTATGCCTCGGCGAAGGCGTATAGCAACACTGAGCAGATGCTGGATGAAACCAAGCCCGATGCGGTTTATATCTGCGTTCCGCCGTTTGCGCATGGAGAGATCGAATCCCAGCTCGTGCAGAGGGGCATTCCTTTTCTGGTTGAGAAGCCGCTAGGGACAAACCTGGCTACGCCAAGACAGATTCTGCATGGGGTGAAGAAGGCCGGATTAATGACGTCCGCCGGGTATCATTTTCGTTATACGGATGCAGCCATGAAGGCTGCCGAGATGCTGGAAAGCCGGAAGATCGGGATGGCACTTGGCTACTGGATGGGAGACATGCCGCAGGTATACTGGTGGAGACAGCAGGAAGGCTCCGGGGGGCAATTTATCGAGCAAACCACTCATATGGTTGACCTGCTTCGCTGCCTGCTGGGTGAAGTGGATGAAGTGTATGCGGCGTTCGCCCATAGAGCCATGAAGGACATTCATGAGGGGGTAACGGTACACGACGTGGGCACCGCAACGCTGAAATTAAGGAGCGGGGCCGTGGCAACGATCTCCAATACCTGCATGCTGCCGGAATCGGATAAGGTAGGCTTGACCATTTATACGGAGCAGGGGGTCATTGACATTCAACCCGATAAACTCATCGTCAAGGAAAAAGGAAGATTGACAGAAATCCGCAATGCAGCCAATCCTTATCTTCGAGAGAATGAAGCTTTCATCCATGGGCTGCGCACAGGCGACGCTTCCGGAATCTTATCGACCTATGAGGATGCCGTCAAAACCATGGAAGTTACCGATGCGGCTTTGCGGTCAGCCGAATCGGGAGTACCGGTGAAGGTCGGGGAATGATCGACTAACCCTTCAGATTCTCCCCAGCGGGGATAGTAACT
>NZ_JAGGRD010000069.1:0-56390 GCF_018613005.1 Paenibacillus sp. ISL-20 | reverse complement strand
TGTTCAATTCTCTATTTCAACATTCCACCGAAGTGGTCCGTTTTACTCACTCGTTGTTCAGTTTTCAAAGATCAATCATTTTTTTGTTTGTCATCCGCATCTCAGCGGCGACTTTTATAATATATCATACTAGCTTGCTGTTGGTCAAGAAGTTTTTTTGATTATTTTTTCAACCAATTGTCTACCTGACCGGTGAATCTCTATCACCCAGAATCAAACGGGCGAACATTAATGTATCATAGAATATAAGGCTGCGTCAACTACCTAATATCGTTATTTTTAATCCAACAAGAAGGGCCACGCCCGGCAAGCCCAGAACCATGACGGTTCCTATGGTCATCGGATTCAGAGGAATATACGTTTCGGCCGCCAATCCGGAGAAATTCACAACATAGATAGCCACTGCCGAGAGAGCAAGATGGGCACCGAATACGGTTAACCATCCCAGCCCGAGCTTTTTTCTAAACACAACATAGATAAGCAGTAAGAGCGATATGCAAAGCGTGCCCAGAACAATCAATTTCATAGTTACCCTCCTTTATGTCATTACGGACTCTCTCATCTTTCGGTTAGCCATTCTCTCTTTTTTGCTCGATATATTGCATCCTCGCTCCATCCAGATTGAGCTGCTTGGCCTGTTTGAGATTCATCTGGTATTTGCGCTCCGCTGCCTCCAGCATATAAATCGCATAATCAATCTGATCCTGCCCCGTAGCCTCTTGAAACAGCAAGTGCGCCCGCTCCCACTCCATCTGGGACCTCTGGACATCCAGGAATACATGCCACATCCGTTCCTGATCCTCTGCCGTGATATACGTTTCCTCTTCTTGCTTCTTCGACTGCTTCCACCATATCTTCATCACGTTCACTCCCTATGAATATGAATGACTAACACTGCCCTTAATAAGACCGTCTGTAACATTCATATCGAGAGAGGGACAAACTTAGAACCAAAAGAACTCTTCCACCCTCTACTTTTGCACGATGTAATAAATAAAAAAACGAGCCATCAGAATCTCTTCCGATGCTCGTTCTCGTATATATGCTTTCAAATCTCAGATAGATGCTGCAAGAATCACAAAATATCAGTTCAGCTCTCTTCGGCCCTCAAGCGCCTTGGATAAAGTCACTTCATCTGCATACTCCAAGTCACCGCCAACAGGCAGTCCATGGGCAATTCGGGTCACCTTAATGTCAAAAGGACGGACCAGACGCGAGATGTACATCGCCGTTGCCTCTCCTTCGATATTGGCATTCGTGGCCAGAATCAGCTCTTTCACTCTCTCATCGCTAAGACGCGTCAGCAGCTCCTTCAGACGGATTTCATCCGGTCCGATCCCTTCCATCGGAGATATAGCTCCGTGGAGGACATGATAGTAGCCATCGAATTCCTTCGTACGCTCCATCGCCACAAGATCCTTGGCATCCTGCACAACGCAGATGGTCGAAGCATCCCGGGTCTTGTCCTGACACACCCGGCATGGATCCGTATCGGTGATGTTGCAGCAGACGGAGCAGTAGTGCAGATTCCTTTTGACACTGACTAGCGCTTTGGCAAAATCAATAACGTCATCTTCCTTCATGTTCAGAACATGAAAAGCCAGGCGGGCGGCCGTCTTCGGCCCCACACCCGGCAGTCGCGTAAAGGCGTCGATGAGCTTCGCGATCGGTTCAGGATAGTACAAATGTAACTACTCCTTCTAGGTTAGATTAGAACAAGCCCGGAATTTTCATGCCGCCTGTGAATTTGCCCATATCAGCATTTGCGATTTCTTCAGCCTTGGCAAGTGCATCGTTAACCGCAGTCAGTACCAGATCCTGCAGCATTTCCACATCATCCGGGTCAACCGCCTCAGGCTTGATGTTGATGGACAAAATTTGTTTATGTCCATTCGCTTCCACGGTAACCACGCCACCGCCGGATGTTCCTTCAACGGTTTTCGTAGCGAGCTCTTCCTGAGCCTTCAGCATTTGCTCCTGCATCTTTTTCACTTGCTTCATCATTTGGTTCATATTATTCATGATTCATCTCTCCTTATAATAGGGTGCACGTAGGGACGTGCTAGTCTTTTATGACAACGAGGTCTTCTCCAAACAACTGGATCGCCTCATCAATCCATGGTTTCTCCCCACCGGCCTCCGCTTCTTCATGCTCAAGCTTAAGCTCTTCTGCCTGAGGCTTGCCCACTCCTTCAACCGCGTCACTCCAATCACGAAGCATCATGGTAACCAGATGGTACGGCTTGCCAAGCGTAGACTCAAGAACCCCTTCAATCACCTGTTTGTTGGCAGGTTTCTCCGTGGTCTCGCGGTGGATGTTGTTTTTAAAAGCGACAAGAACCTTGTCTTCCCATACGGACACAGGTTCTCCATCCATCAGCCAAGCGTGGACCGTTACCTTCTCCTCTTTCACATTCTGCAGAATTTGGGCCCACTGCCGATGAACAGAGTTATAATCCTCCCCCGTTCGGCAAGATATATACTGATCCATATGCTGAGGGATCTTGGCTGATGAAGCTGCTTTCGGTGCCGGTGTACGGGTAGACTTGGCCGGTTCGCGTTGACCAGATGCAGGAACACCGTTTTGTATCAGTCGCTCCAGCTTTTTCTCAAGTGAGGCTACATGCTGCTTCAGCTGAGCGAGCTCCCCCGCATCGGCTGTATTCTGAACTCTGGCCCCACCCGCTGATTGAGTTATACCGGAAAGCTTGAGCAATGCCACCTCAAACAGTGTCTGTGGCTGCGAGGCGTACTTCATCTCACTCTGATACCGGTTCAGCGTATCAATCATTTGAAATAATTCGTCTCGGCTGAAGGCATTCGCCATCTCCTGAAACTCTGCCGGATTCAAAACCCGGTCGGTCAGCTTATCGGCGCTAGGAACCATCTTGATCATCAGCAAATCGCGGAAATAATACAGGAGATTCTCCATGCATTTATCTGCACTTTTTCCCTCCTGCATGAATTGCTCCACGATCTGCAGCACTAGTCCGGCATCCCCCTGTTTCACGGCACTGGCCAGACGGCCAAACTGCTCCGAGGCAATACCGCCCGTCATGTCCATGACCTGCTGGTAAGATACCGTGCCTCCTGTGAAGGAAGCAATCTGATCCAGAATGCTCAGTGCATCCCGCATACCGCCATCGGATAGACGTGCGATATACTGCAGTGCTTCAGGCTCCGCCGTAATGCCTTCTTCTCCGCAAATCTGCTCCAGACGCCCGGTCTGTTCGTCCAAGGAAACCCTCCGGAAGTCAAACCGTTGACAGCGTGAGATGATCGTTGCCGGAAGCCTGTGCGGCTCTGTTGTCGCTAGTATAAACATCACGTGTGCCGGCGGTTCCTCCAGCGTTTTCAATAAGGCATTGAACGCTTCCGTCGTCAGCATGTGTACTTCATCGATAATATAAACCTTACGCCGCACCTCGGTCGGTGCGTATTTGACTTTCTCCCGCAAATCACGGATTTCTTCGACACCGCGGTTGGATGCAGCATCGATCTCCTGAACATCCATGACGGCTCCGGACGTTATACGCCGGCAGGCCTCGCATTCATTGCAGGGTTCCTCAGCCGGACCATGCTCGCAGTTCACGGCTTTGGCCAAAATTTTAGCGGCACTGGTCTTGCCCGTACCCCGTGGACCGCTGAACAGGTAGGCATGGGAAACCCGCTGCTCGCGAATGGCATTCTGCAGGGTCTGGATAATATGCTGCTGGCCCACCATGTCGCCGAACGACTGTGGTCGCCAAGCACGATATAACGCGATATGTTCCACTGTGCTTTACCCTCTTTCAACTTCCACTTCACGAGATCGAGAAAACCTTAAGTTTATACTAAACCCGATCCTCGCGTGCTTTACTGTTGCATTCATGGTCATTCCCAGCCAAAAAGGCGTGAGTTTAACGGTTATATTATACTACATTCTATACTACTTTCCCCTGCCTTAGCAAAACGTTTACTTGGAAAACTTTATCCAAGTGCACATGAAGGATCAGCTTGAATGTATGGCGGTTTCGACAAAAAACACCTTTGCCAATATGGCAAAGGTGTTATGTGCAGATATGTATACCGTGCACCTGTTATTGATAATTGCGATCCGAGCGGCAATCCTGAGCAACAACTCGGGCTAGGCACCCCTCCGGCACAAAAGCGATCTTGCTTATGGCTGCTTCCTTCCGGACCTGACCAGGTTCACAAGTGCTCATTGCGGAGGACCCAACCGTCAACGTTGAGCGCAGGGACCAGCCTCACATCGACAATACCTCTAACAGGAATTCAACCTCGCTACAGCGGATTGCGAGTTACAGGGCACCGCTACCTCCCCGTCTAGCACGGCGAACTTTAGTATATCGCATGGTTATCAAAAAAGCAACCGACGGAAGAAGTTGCATACTCCACCAGCCCTGTAAACAGACAAAAACCCTTCGACCACAAGGGCGAAGGGTTTGTTTATTAGATACCGTATTTCTTCTTGAATCTATCAACACGACCGCCAGCATCCAGGAATTTCTGTTTACCTGTGAAGAACGGATGACAGTTCGAGCAAATCTCTACACGAAGATCTGGTTTTACAGAACCTGTTTCAAACGTATTGCCGCAAGCACAAGTAACTGTAGTAACGTGATATTTCGGTTGAATATCTTGTTTCATTGTAGCTTTCACCTCTTTCCGCCCTGAGCCTCATGCGGACCCAGAGTTATATGGACACATAAATGGAGTATATCACGAGCAAAATGAATGCGCAATAGCTCATACACAAATCATCAGACAAGTCCACAACTGGAATTTCAACCTGTTTTTAACACATCCGATATTCAGTACGGTTCTGTTAAATAATCGATGGTCTCTTCTTCGGTCTTGCCTGTCCTGCAGGCGGCACATGCGTATAGGAGCCAATCACCACATCTGGCAGCTCCTCCTGCATAATCTCAATAGCCTGCTTCATCCCCAGAATCTCGCCTTGTGCAGGCGGAATAAGCTCGAGATAGCTCTCAGGGTCAATGTTGAGATTGCGGAGCTGAATCAATTTGAGACCCGTGCGGCGGGCAAACTCAATCATGGCTTCCAACTCTTCCTCGCGATCAGTTACGCCCGGGAAGATGAGATAGTTGATGGAGGTATACACACCTTGATCGGTTGCATAACGAAGAGATTTCTCCACATTGGCCAGCGTATAGCCCCTTGGCTTGTAGTATGCGTTATAATGATCATCCAATGCACTGATCGTGCTGACCCTCATCAGATCAAGACCCGCATCCACGATACCACGGATAAAATCGGTCAGTCCCGCATTGGTATTAATATTGATGTATCCCATATCAGTCTGTGCCCGAACTTCTCTCATGGCTTCTATAATGATCTTCGCCTGCGTGGAGGGTTCTCCCTCACAACCTTGGCCAAAGCTGATGATCGACTCCGGTGTCTTCAGATGCTCCAGCATGACCTGCACCAACTCATCCACTCTCGGACGGAAGTTCATGCGGGTCTGAGGTGAGACAAAACCGCTATCATCGGGCTGTTCCGAAATGCAACCGAAACAACCGGCATTGCAGGAGTAAGATACGGGAACAGCGCCTTCCCAGCGATTCAGGAAGGTATTAGATGCCGTCAGGCATTCATATCCTAATGCACAGTTAGACAGATGCTCATAGAGCCGATTCTCCGGATATTTCTCCTTCAGCATCTTAACCCCAAGCTCAAGATCGTTCAGATCACAGTTCACCGGGTTCCACTTCTCAGGGTCATCGGATAAACGCGCTGTTGTATAGAAAGCGCCATCCTTCCATACCACCGCCGAGTAACCAAATAGCGGCAGCTTATATTCCTTGTCCGACTTCACGTATCCTGGCAAGCACAACCGGGTATAGCCTTGCGGCAACAACGCTCCGACAGCAGTGTACCCGTCCTCAAGCGGCATCATATCACCGGTCTCTGGATCCATTCCGATCGCTCGGGTGCTCGGTAGTCCGACCAATGTAGCCCCCTCTGGCAAAGGGATTAATTCATCATCCAATATCTCAACGATCATATCTCCGCTGCGGGCAAGCCCAAACAGATCAGAATGATCATATACATTCCCTTGCTCATCTGCATAAACCAAATACATGTTGATCTCCTATTCTCCAGTTGATTCAGGACTTAGCTCTGAGGGGCCGTCGCAGCCGATGCGCGCGATGGGCGTCTAGCTGTCTGGCTCTGAGTCCCGGTTCCGCTCCCGTTATTGGCATTCACATCAAATGACGCCAAGAACTCTGCGTTATTCTTGCTGTCACGCATTTTTTTGAGGAATCCTTCCACAAAGTCAGCAGAGTCGTTCATATTTTTACGGATCGCCCAAATGGTATCCAATTCATCCTTGTTCAGCAGCACCTCTTCACGCCGGGTACCGGAGCGACGAATGTCGATCGCCGGAAAAATACGGCGTTCCGCAAAGCGACGGTCCAGATGCAGCTCCATGTTGCCTGTACCTTTAAATTCCTCATAAATAATGTCATCCATCCGCGATCCGGTTTCAACCAAGGCTGTAGCCAGAATCGTCAAACTTCCGCCTTCTTCCACGTTACGCGCCGAACCGAAGAAACGTTTCGGACGATGGAATGCCGCAGGATCAATACCGCCGCTCAGCGTTCTGCCGGACGGAGGAATGACCAGGTTGTACGCACGGGCAAGACGGGTGATGCTGTCCAGCAATATAACAACGTCCTTCTTATGCTCCACCAACCGTAAGGCACGGGACAATACCAGTTCCGCCACTTTAATATGGTTCTCCGGAAGCTCGTCAAAAGTAGAAGCAACCACCTCGCCCTTAACGGAACGCTGCATATCCGTTACTTCTTCAGGCCGTTCATCGATGAGTAAAACAAACAGTTCAATCTCTGGATTGTTGGTTGAGATGCTGTTGGCGATTTCTTTTAAGAGGAGCGTTTTCCCTGCTTTTGGCGGTGCTACGATCAAACCGCGTTGTCCTAAACCTACAGGTGCAAGCAGATCCATAATTCGGGTTGACAACTGATTAGGGGATGTTTCAAGAACAAGCTTTTCTTGCGGATATAGAGGAGTCAAGGCTGGGAAGTGCAATCGTTCCGCTGCGACGGCAGGATTCTCACCATTCACGGCGTTGACCTGCAGCAGCCCGAAGTAACGTTCGTTCTCTTTAGGTGTCCGGCATTTGCCCGAAACCAAATCTCCGGTCCTTAAATCAAATTTACGAATCTGGGAGGCCGAGATGTAGATGTCCTCCGTACTCGGCAAATAGTTGATCGGTCTAAGAAAACCGTAACCTTCCGGCAAAATCTCAAGTACACCCTCCATGAACATCAAACCGCTCTGTTCGGCCTGCGCCCGGAGAATGGCAAATATCAATTCTTTTTTCTTCAACTGGCCATAATAAGGGATCTGATACTTTTTGGCCAGCTTATACAGATCCGTCAGCTTCATGCCTTCCAAATCGGCTAATTGTAAATCCATTCAATAACCACCTATTCAATTATTTGTTTCTGTCACAGCAAGTCCCTGCTGCATGTAGTCTATTATTCTATGAGAGCTTTACTAGGAGCATTACCCAAATCAGAGGGAGATATGCAGTTTTAACCACGCATTTCCCTCATTTTGGTAAAAAAATCATTCTTCCTCAGTCTCACGCCATACGTCGGCACCCAGCATACGCAGATTGGATACCAGATGGTCATAGCCGCGATCAATGAATTCTACGCCGCTTACCTCCGTTACCCCTTCGGGTACAGTTAGTCCAGCAATGACAAGAGCCGCGCCTGCACGCAAGTCGGTCGCTTTGACTTTGGCTGCGTTCAGCGGACCGCCTTCTATAATAGCAGAGCGTCCCTCCACGCGGATTTTGGCACCCATGCGAACTAACTCCGGAACATGTTTAAATCGGTTACTGTATACAAAATCACTAAGGACACTGACGCCTTCCGCTTGCGTAAGCAGGCTGGTCATCGGTGATTGCAAATCCGTTGCAAATCCAGGATATATAAGCGCCTTGACGTCCACATGCTGGTATCGATCCTTACCGATCACGCGAATGCTTTCGTCCAGCTCCTCAATACCAACACCCATCTCGATCAGCTTGGCCGTAAGGGCTTCAAGATGTTTCGGGATGACATTGTCAATCAGAACATCACCGCGTGTAGCTGCAGCGGCAATCATATATGTACCGGCCTGAATCCGGTCTGGAATAATGGAATGTCGGCAGCCATGCATCTCGGTTACGCCTTCAATCCGGATCGTTTCCGTTCCGGCGCCCTTAATGACAGCTCCCATGGAATTCAAAAGTGTTGCAACATCTATAATTTCAGGCTCTTTCGCCGCATTTTCAATAATTGTGGAGCCTTTGGCCTTAGCAGCCGCCAGCATAATATTAATCGTTGCACCAACACTGCTCACATCCAGATAGATCTTCGCGCCCCGCAGCTCTTTGGCATGCAGATGAATCGAACCGTGTTCATTGGTGACGGTTGCGCCAAGCGCTTCAAAACCCTTGATGTGCTGATCGATGGGACGAGGTTCAAAATTACAGCCGCCCGGCAGGCCGATCACGGCTTCTTTAAATCTTCCAAGCATGGCGCCCATCATATAGTAGGACGCGCGCAGTTTCTTAACGGGTCCGTTAGGCATCGGAATAGATTTGATATCAGAAGGGTCAATTCTCATCTGATTGCCTTCCCATGAAACTTGCCCGCCCAATTCTTCCAAAATCTCAGCATAAACAGCCACATCGCTGAGAAGCGGCAAATTATCAAGTACGACTTCCGATTCCGCCAGGATTGCGGCGGGAATTAACGCAATAGCACTGTTTTTGGCACCACTGATTGTTACAGTACCTCGCAGTGGGCGTCCACCGCTGATCATCAATTTTTCCATAAGCTTTCGGGTCCCCCTACATCACTTCGCAGCCGGAAATGGTTCTGATGGCCGTCATACAAGAAAAACGTCTTATCGACGTTCCTAAAGGATGACAGACCGCATTTTGCGTTCTTTTTTGTTCTCGATTATCCGGTTGTGAAGCTCACAACCCGCTTGTACTTTTGATACTTAATAAATGAAATGGAAAAACACCGGCTATGCGGTGTGCTTTCCATTTCATTGTATACAGCATAAGACAGCCTAAATATCTTAGGTGATTCCAATCATCATGTTATGGCCACTAGGACTACAAGCGACTTTATTAAGCTTGATTGTTGGAACCAAACTCACGGATTTTGCCAACCACGGTTTCCTTGATTGCCTCACGGCCTGGTTTCAGGAATGTGCGTGGATCGTAAGCTTCTGGTTTAGCAGCAAGCACTTCACGAACAACTTTAGAGAACGAGATTTGGTTCTCGGTGTTCACGTTGATTTTGGAAGTACCCAAGGAGATAGCTTTCTTGATGTCATGCGTTGGGATGCCTGTACCACCATGAAGCACCAACGGAAGTTTCACAGCATTGCGAATCTCTTCCATCTCTTTGAAACCAAGGTTTGGTTCGCCTTTGTAAGGACCATGAACAGAACCAAGCGCAGGTGCCAATGTGTCGATGCCTGTTTCGTTCACGATGCGAACGCAATCGTCAAGCTTCGCGTACATTACATCACCGATAACGTCATCCTCTTGTCCGCCAACCATGCCGACTTCAGCTTCAACGGAAACGCCTTTGGCATGAGCATACTCAACGACTTGTTTCGTTGTTGCAATATTCGTCTCAATCGGGCTGTGGGAATCATCGATCATAACCGAAGTGAATCCTGCATCGATTGCTTCTTTACATTTCTCAACACTTGAACCGTGGTCAAGGTGAATGGCAACAGGAACTGTAACTTTCAGGTCCTCCATCAAACCTTTTACCATGTGTACGACGGTGCTGAATCCACCCATATAACGAGCTGCGCCTTCGGAAACACCAAGAATTACCGGTGATTTCTCTTGCTCAGCCGCTTCAAGAATCGCATATGTCCACTCCAGGTTATTGATGTTGTATTGACCAACAGCATATTTACTTTCGAGTGCTTTGTTCAGCATGTCTGTCATTGATACTAATGGCATGGTTTCATCCTCCTATAGATGCTTAGTTTGTCTATGGTTTTTAGCCGATATAACACACGGACTTATTATACCACATCGCGTCATAAATACTAAACAAGCATTTCCTAAAATGCTGCGAAGGACCTCACATTCTGGCAAAAAAAGAATTCCGCCCTTTGAGCAGAATTCATCATTCAACCGATATTATTTGCGGTCCCTTTCAGCTGCATATTGACGGCTTGCCGCATCTCATCAATATCAAAGGGTTTGGTAAAATGCATCAACGCACCAAGATCGGTTGCTTCCTTGATCATGTCAAGCTCTCCATAGGCAGTCATCATGATCACCTTAATGTCCGGATTCATCTGTTTAATATGCTTCAAAATCTCAAGCCCGTCCATTCCAGGAATTTTCATATCCAGCAGCACCAAATCCGGGGCATGCGTCTTCACAATATCAAGTGCAGCCTTGCCATTCGCCGCTTGAAACGTCTCATATCCTTCACTGCTGAACACTTCTACAAGCAGGATGCGGATACCATTCTGGTCATCCACAATCAGCACTTTGTGTTTGCTTTCTTTGCTCATCCCTTTAACCTCCCCGATACTTAAATCGTACAATGAGTATATGCAAACTCGAAAGTTCCTAGCTTTCCCATAAACCGACCATTATTTGTATTCGCTTGTAGATGTCGAATTCCTTCCCGTCCTAAAAAAAGTGAGAAAAAAAGATGTATGAATTTGTTGTATTCGAAGGCGACAGCTCCGGACATCCGATCTGAATGTTCAGCTTACCCTGTCCACAGTTATGACAACGACTTTATACGTAAAAAAGAGCCTCTTCAAAAGAGGCTCTTCCCATTATGCCTGATGCTGGATCGAGGCTTTTACAAATTCACGGAACAGCGGCTGCGGACGGTTCGGACGGGAAGTGAATTCCGGATGGAATTGCACAGCAAGGAACCAAGGGTGTCCTGGCAGCTCTACAATTTCAACCAGACGTCCATCCGGAGAAGTACCGGATATACGCAGTCCTGCTTTTTCAATATCTTCACGGTATTGGTTGTTAAACTCATACCGGTGGCGATGTCTTTCATAAACCAGCTCGTCCTGGTAGCAGGACTCTGCAAGCGATCCTGGAACCAGCTTACATGGATACAGACCCAGGCGCATCGTTCCGCCAAGATCCTCGATATCCTTCTGCTCCGGCAGTAGGTCGATGACTGGATATTCGGTAGCCGGATCAATTTCCGAGCTGTTCGCGCCGTTCAGGCCGACAATCGAACGGGCATATTCAATAACGGACACTTGCATCCCAAGACAAATGCCGAAGAATGGAATATTGCGTTCGCGAGCATGGCGGATCGCACTGATCTTGCCTTCGATACCCCGATCTCCAAATCCACCCGGTACAAGAATACCGCCAATGCCACTCAACGCCTCTTCCACGTTGTCTGCCGTAATTTCTTCGGCATTCACCCAGCGGATCTTCACGTCGGCATTAGCATCAAAGCCTGCATGAGACAGGGATTCAACAACACTGAGGTAGGCATCGTGCAGTGCGACATACTTACCGACAATCGCAATCTCAACGGTCTTCTCCAGCTTGGATACACGCTCCACCAGATCCTCCCACTCGCTCATATCCGGCGCAGGGGTGGTCAATTTCAAATGATTGACAACAATTTCATCAAGGCCTTCTTCACGCAGATTCAGCGGTACCTCATACAGCGAGGAGGCATCGCGACATTCTACAACCGCGTTAGGGTCGATATCGCAGAAGAGCGCGATTTTTGCTTTCATCTCGGTTGAAAGCTCATGCTCGGTACGGCACACGATAACATTCGGCTGAATGCCGATACTGCGGAGTTCTTTTACACTGTGCTGGGTCGGCTTGGTTTTCACTTCACCGGCTGCCTTAATATATGGAATGAGGGTTACATGAATATACATCACGTTCTCACGGCCAACGTCACTCTTAATCTGACGAATAGCCTCAAGGAAAGGAAGGCTTTCGATATCGCCAACCGTACCGCCGATTTCGGTAATAACCACATCCGAACCCGCTTCACGGCCTGCACGGAACACGCGCTCCTTGATTTCGTTCGTAATATGAGGGATTACCTGCACGGTACCGCCCAAATATTCTCCCCGACGTTCCTTGCTGATAACAGAAGAGTATACTTTCCCTGTTGTCACATTGCTGTTCTTCGACAGGTTAATATCGATGAAGCGCTCATAGTGTCCCAGGTCCAGGTCGGTTTCCGCACCGTCGTCCGTAACGAATACTTCGCCATGCTGGTAAGGACTCATGGTGCCCGGATCTATATTAATGTACGGATCGAATTTCTGAATCGTTACCTTGAGCCCTCTGTTCTTAAGCAATCTACCGAGCGAAGCGGCGGTAATTCCCTTACCAAGTGATGACACGACCCCGCCTGTTACAAAAATATACTTTGTCACTGTTAAAAACCCTCCTATATAATCTCCATAACTTCAGGCGACATATGATGTTTATCCTAACCCGTTTTTCCCTTATTCATCAAAGGGACCAACAAAAAGCATCGCTCGCTTCCAAAAATGGTGAGCGAGCTGACCTCCGGCCTATTACAAACCGCATATATTGACGCTTAAATGATCCTCATATCGAGCCGCTTAACCCGGCATACGTTATGAGGCTTCAAGACGAGCGGTTTCCATACCTCATCTTAAACAACTTGGAATATTCACTGCAAGAAACCATGAAAGTCCAGTCCACACAGGAAGGATGCTTCCACAGCCCAAAGAAAAAATGTCTATCGACAAACTTCCAGAAGACAGACCGCTTTTGATAAGGTAGTTTCTCTAGCGTTATTGGGTTCAGAAGCTAGCGTCGTTTCCACTTTCTGAGCCTTAAAAACAAAAAAAGTGACCCCGAATAAATAACGGGGCACTTTTATATTAAACATATTTAATCCACAATCATAAGCCCAAGCAATAGTTTACTCTGTGCCTTGTCTGCTTGTCAAGAGAAGAAGCAACCTCAAAATTGCCCAATTGGCTGACACTGTAAAACACAGTCATTATCAGCGCAGACAAGTCCTAAAGACCCTGCTGTATGATGGATTAATCCTTATCGTCTTCCTCAAAGGCTTCCTCTTCCAGATCATCTTCCTCTTCGGATTCCGAATCCTCGTCATCCAATTCGTCATCATCCAGAACAACCTCTTCGTCTACATCGTCCTCGGCATCGTCATCATCCGGGAAGAGATCATCGGAATCATCTTCGTCATCGATGCTGTCGAAATCCTCCTCGGCATCGTCACCGCTGTAAGTCTCCTCTTCATCGGTGAAGTCATCGTCATCATCATCTTCATCGTTGATGATCCGCGGACGCTTGGCGTTCCCAATCGGATCTTCGGACTTCTCCAGCGGATACCAGCGCTTTAGTCCCCACAGATTCGTTCCTACACATGCGAAACGTCCGTCTATATTGATCTCGGTATATAACTGGGCAATCGTTTCGTTAATTTCCTTTTCCGTAAAGCCACGAATCTTGGCCACCTCATTCATAAGGTCACGGTAATAATACGGCGTATTCACTGCCTTCAGAATCATAAAAGCCAGGTCAACCATTGGGATTTCCTGAATCTTCTCCGGATCGATCTTTAAATTGAGTGGATTACTCACTAACGCACACTTCCTCTCACACAATCTTCACGTTATACCCTCAACATATCCATTATCAAAACTAAGTAAAACCTATTTGGAAATAAAAATCAAGTTTTTATGCACCATTACCCATCAGATACCAAAAGGAAAAAGACGGAGACAATTGTCCCCGTCTTCTGACTGTATCCGCCCCAAGGATCGACTCCTTACGGGATTAGATAAGAGAACCTTGATGTTCTCTTCATGTATCTTATGTTAGCCCTGCTGCTTTGACACGGTAAACAGGGCCTATTTCCCGGAAAAAGGGCATCATCCCATTCGGGCACTCTCCCTGGTTCATACAATACTGAAGCAACGGTTCATCGAGAAGGGAGATTGCCACATATGGATTACACCCGGATCATGCAATCACTACTTACAGAGACGAACCCTATGCGGAACGTCCGGGAAATGAACCGGCGGCTCCTTACGTTTCATGACCCTCAGCTGTACCAAGAATGTATCCGCGAATGGAATCGACTTGTCGGGAAAAGGCGTTTCCGGAGTTCAGTCAGATGTTCGCGGCTTACCCAAACCATCATCGCTCCGGCTCCCCAAACCGCGAAGTTTGGAGCGGAGTTTCGGAATGAACTGATGGTTGAAGAGGATGACCAGGTTCATATCCATGCCATACAGGGGACAATTGGAACGTTAACCGGGATCCCATGGGGTATCAAGCAAATCAAAGCCCCTCAAGCCTGGTCTGTCTCGACAGGACACCGCATTAAGATTGCCGTTATCGACACGGGGGTGGATTTCGCTCACCCCGATCTGAAGTATTCGCTGACTCGAGGGATCAACCTCGTCCATCGCAACATTCCGCCATATGATGACAACGGGCACGGAACACATATTTCGGGTACCATCGCTGCTGCCAACAGCACGCAGGGAATGATTGGCGTTGCTCCAAGATCCGTGGTGTATCCGGTCAAAGCCTTTGATCACAACGGATCGGCCTTTGTGTCGGATATCATTCTGGCCATCGACTGGTGCGTACGTACCGAGATCGATATCATCAATATGAGTTTCGGTATGCAAACCCGAAGTCGTACGCTGCTAGATATTGTAGGCAAGGCCAACCAAGCAGGCGTCATTATTGTAGCCTCCTCCGGCAATGACGGCAAACGCCGTACCGCGGACTATCCTGCCCGTTATCCTCAAACCATATCCGTCGGAGCTACCGACCGCAGCCGGAAAATCCCTGCCTTTAGCAATCGCGGGCAATTTGTCGACATTTATGCACCTGGAGATAAAATCGTGTCCGCGTGGCTGCAAGGAAAATACCACGAGATGAGCGGCACTTCCATGGCGACTTCACACGTTAGCGGAGCGATCGCCCTACTGCTCGCGCAAAAGCCTGATCTAAAAAAAACGGCTACCATTAAGGCCCTGCTGCGACGCACCTCCTCTCCCCTTAAGCTCAAAAAAGGATACAGCGTCTCCGATGGAGAGGTAAATGCCTTGAAATTTTTGCGCGAGGGCATGAAATTATAAACTGATTCTTCATCAACTATAAAAGAAATTCCGTTTATAAATTAAAAACAGCCGCCTTTCCTCGGAAAGACGGCTGTTGTCACATATTAAGGCAAAATTTCTTACATCCGTTCAGGCGCCGATACGCCCATCAGGCGAAGCACGTTAGCGATGACCGTACGAACAGCTCGAAGCAAAGCCAGGCGAGCCTGCGTTTGGTCCCCATCCTCCGTAATCACGCGCTCGGCTCGATAGTAGCTGTGGAACAAGGAAGCCAGCTCATATACATATCGGATGAGTCGGTGCGGAGCATAATTCTCTGCAGCAAGCGACACTTCCTGCGGGAGCTCTCCTATTTTGCGCAAAATGTCGTATTCATGCTCGGTTGTAAGAACGCTCAGGTTCACTTCGGAAAGCGGCGATAGGTTAACGCCCTGCTCCTCCGCTTGGCGGAATACGCTGCAGATACGTGCGTGAGCATACTGCACATAGAAGACCGGATTCTCATTGGATGTAGACACCGCCAGATCCATATCGAAATCCAGATGCGAATCCATGCTGCGCATAGTGAAGAAATAGCGGATCGCGTCCACGCCGACCTCATCCATCAGATCTTCCATCGTGACCGCTTTACCGGTACGCTTGGACATCTTCACTTTCTCGCCATCCTGGAACAGGCTGACCATCTGGGCGATCAATACCATCAGTTTGTCCGGATCATTGCCGAGCGCCTCCATGGCAGCCCTCATCCGCGGAATATAACCATGGTGATCGGCTCCCCAAATATTAAGGATCTTGTCATAGCCGCGCTCGTATTTATTGCGGTGGTACGCAATATCCGGCGTCAGATAAGTATAGGTTCCGTCATTCTTCACGAGGACGCGGTCTTTGTCATCCCCATAGTCGGTTGTACGAAGCCAGGTTGCCCCATCCTTCTCATAAGCTTCGCCCTTCGATTTCAGCTCTTCCAGAGATTTCTCCACGAGTCCGTTCTCATACAGGGATGTCTCACTAAACCATTCGTCAAAATGAACGCGGAATCGATTCAAATCGCGTTTGATTTTATCCAATTCCTTATCAAGTCCGAACTGACGAAGGAATGCCGCTCTCTCGCCTGGATCCATAGATAGCAAAGAGTCGCCTTTCTCGGCTACAAGCTCTTTGGCAAACCCTTTGATATCTTCGCCGTGGTATCCATCTTCCGGCATTTCGGCATCCTGACCGAGCTCCTGCAAGTAACGGGCTTCGAGGGATTTAATCAGGTTCACCACTTGGTTGCCTGCATCATTGATGTAGTATTCACGCGTAACTTCGTATCCTGCAAAATCAAGCACATTGCAGAGGGCATCGCCTACCGCCGCTCCGCGGGCATGGCCGAGGTGCAGACTTCCGGTGGGATTGGCGCTGACAAACTCCATCTGAACCTTCTGCCCCTCGCCCGTAGCAATCCGCCCGTAGTTGTCGCCCTGTTCTTCTACCAATGCAACGATCGGATAGAGGTACCCCTTGTCCAAGGTAAAGTTAATGAATCCTGGCCCGGCTATTTCTGCTTTTTCAATGGAAGCTTTCGCCATGTCCAAATGTTCCAAGATAGACTCCGCAATTTGCCGCGGGTTCTTCTTGGCGATTCGTGTCAACTGCATCGCTACGTTCGTAGCCAGGTCGCCATGCGACTTATCCTTGGGAACTTCCAGCGTGATGCCCGGCAATTCCTCACGGGAAACCAGTCCTGCAGCAACCGCAGCGTCACCCACTGCTTCTGCAACCAGCCCGTTAATGTGATCTAATGGATTCATTGTCATGATTCATGTGCCTCCTGAATAGTCAAACTAATAGAAAAGTGTCCCGATAACTCGCCCGACACATATAAATCGTACGCCCAAGCCGCTCGTCCGGACACGCCTTCAAGCGCTAGCTCCAGACGCTGCGTGTACGTAGAGAGATTAAATGAAGTGAACGGGGAACGGTAATACCCCGGCAATCGTTGGCCTAATCGAAACGACTGCTCGGACTCCACCTCGCCGTGACGGATTAACTTCAGCTCGTCCTCCGTCAGCTTAAGCATCGCCCGGGTCTCCCCTTGATGCGGTCCAAGCGCCGGTTCTGTATAGCGAACATACAGGACATTCCCTTTAATAAACGCCTCTGCCGGAAGCTCCTGTATCGTATTCTCCCCTTTGTGAAGGCTTTGAAGACGGATGCTCACTTGTTTTCGGTCGTTCATGTACGTTCCTCTTTTCCTTACCTATTGTATTACTATATCCAGTATAGCCTTGCAATTCAAATGAGGATTTTAGCAAATGTGAGGAAAAAGTCTATTCACGTGTTTACACTGAAGACCGACCACATCCTCAATCCCCGTATTTCTCGGCCCATTGCTTGTGCCTCTCACTATAACTTACTCCTGTGATTTCCTTGCCAAAATAAAGCTGATGGATCATGGCTCTGCACACTCCATGTTTGAATATAAGGGTCATTCTACGATCAGAATACCAAAATATCACATGCTGTGGGCGTAACCCGACAAGAATATGCCTGATTCGTAACGAATCAGGCATGAACTATCGTATAAGTTAAAGCGCGAGCAGGGATACCTTCTCCTGCGTTTCCAGCTTGGCCACCATGTCGTTCCAGGCCTGTGGTTTCTCAGGCAGCACCGAATAGTAACGTTTCAGGAAGTTCACGATCAGCTCTGCAGGCAATTCATCAATGGCATCATCGCCCGGCATGAAGCAGAAGTCGAGCCCGCTCACCGCTTCGCCATCATTATTCCAGGATGGGTGAACGTAGGCGATATCCGTGCGTTTGTAGCCAAGATGCGACAGCACCTCGCGGCGAACAAACGGATCCATCGGCTTTACCCCACCGAATGCATAGTCTTGTACCCGATATGGATCGTAGATCTCGGCAAACATGCCGAACAACGTTTTACCGTTTGCTGCCGCCAGTTCATTCAGATCCTTCAAGCGATGCTGTGCCAGGAATCGGCCGATACCAAGCCCTTCGCGCCCGATTATGGTAAAATCGGTCATCGCTACGTTCCAGTCCTCGTAATAGCGGTATTCCGTCGTACCCACCACTTCGTCCTCATGCAGGGCAACAAACACCCGAATACCCGGATCCTCCAGCGGTTCTTTCCATAGACTGAATTCCAGCACCTCTTCTGGAGGGAACACGTCCTTCATCAAATTGTGCATTTTGCGGAACAAAGGATCGTCGATGCTTGTAATACGGATTACTCCATCAAATAAAAGCCTCCTTATATATGTAATAAAAATATATGTAATAAAAAAATCCATCTTTATATAGGAAGTCCATTCATTATCGTTCAAGCGAAACTTCTTCATCCTCTAAATGGATTCTTCCATTCCATCAGAGCCCCATAATTGCAGGACTCCTCATCCTCCAAATACTCCGCTGCCACCCCGACGGGCGCCCGGCCGCAACGCAGCAGGAAGGTAATCACCGGATCCTTGAGATCTCCCCGGACAACAGCGTCCAGATACTCCGCAGCCGACATTTCAGCATGCCGATGATAGCCGGGCATCCGTCCGCCGCCAAGCAGTCGGTCCAGTCCCCGATTCACCGTCACATGATACAGAGACTGAATCAGCCATTTGCCGAGTCCAAGCTTACGAAAGCGCGGCCTGACACAAATGTCGGCAATGTATAGCGTATTCCCGTCCGGCTTATGGGTCCGGATATACCCGTTATCCGTGGTCTCCGCCCAGGAGTGCGCAGGCTCCCATGGATCGTAATCCACAATGAGCGAGGTAATCGACCCGGCGAGGATCCCGCCCACTTCAACGCACAGAGCGCCCTCAGGGAACAAGGTGACATGCTGATTCAGCTGCTCCTTGTTCCACCACTGCTCCGGCGGATATGGGGGCGGGAACGTCTCGGATTGAATGACAATCAGCTCGTCAAAATCCGCTTCCGTGTAGCTTCGAATGACAACCGGCACCGGCCGGGCGTCGTCAAATACATAAAACTGTTGATGAAACCGGGCCATTTCCTCTGCA
The DNA here is from genome assembly GCF_018613005.1 of Paenibacillus sp. ISL-20. Classification (NCBI taxonomy): domain Bacteria; kingdom Bacillati; phylum Bacillota; class Bacilli; order Caryophanales; family Paenibacillaceae; genus Paenibacillus; species Paenibacillus sp. ISL-20. The sequence continues at coordinate 37,188 of NZ_JAGGRD010000069.1, read as the reverse complement.
CCGCCTTTGTCCTATTTTCCTCAAGTGATGATAAACAGGCTTATTCCCAATCCGGATACAAATCCGTGCGGCGATCGCGCCATGTCGTGACGGATCCCTTCTCGCGCACTTGATACAATAAATCCAGATCAAGATCGGCGGTAATGATCATGTCGTGGTTCAGCTCTCCCTCGGCCAGCAGGCCCTGCGGAGGAAACGGGATATCGTTCGGGGTAATGATGGCTGCCTGTCCGAAGTTGGCACGCATCAGATCCACGGTTGGTAGCGAACCAACGGTACCGGTCAGCACCACATAGATTTGATTCTCAATGGCGCGGGCATGGCTGGTATAACGCACGCGGTGGAATCCGTGACGATCATCCGTACAGGACGGACAGAAAATGACGTCGGCCCCTTTAGCCTTGGCCATGCGCACAATCTCAGGGAATTCGATGTCATAGCAGGTCAGCATTGCAATGGTGCCTTTTTCCGTCTCGAACACTTCGAGTCCTTCACCCGCTCCCATATTCCATCCACTAATCTCCGAAGGCGTGATATGGATCTTGGCTTGCTCCGCAATGCGGCCGTCCGGATAGAACAGATGCGCTACATTGTACAGCTTCCCTTCCCGGCGAATGACGTGCGTCCCGCCAATGATATGCATGTTATATTGTATCGCAAAGCCTTGAAACAGCTCGCGGTAACGGTCCGTGAAATCCGGAAGGTCATTGATCGTCAATGCCTTGCCCTGATCATCCCCGATAGACATCAGTTGGGTTGTAAAAAATTCGGGAAACAGCACAAAATCGACTTCAAATTCCTCCGCCGCCCGGATATAATGCTCCGACTGACGGGCAAAATCGTCAAAGGATTGAATGGTGTGCAGATGATATTGCACGGCAGAAACGCGAAATTTCATGCTTCTCCTCCTTAGGCATGGTTAGATGCTTTCATTATATCGGATTCCGGGCTTCGAGAACATGGGGACATGAAGTCATCATCTCTTGGAAACCATAACCTTGGGGAGCGTGCTCCCAACACACTTAAACGGTTATCATCAAATCCACTTGCGACAAAGAAAGTTCAATTTATGAAAAAATACATGTCATTCATACCCACGCTTAACAATTCTCCTGTATACTGTCGTATGTAAGCCTCTTGTCTACACTATGAATCTCGGCCCTTACAAGCATATATTGCAGCCTATTTAACTTTGGGCTGACTGCTTACAAAATTATAATGTGAGGTGTTCTGTTCACAATGATTACTCGTTCGATGGATTGGCTTCAGCAACATGACCACCTTATCTTCCGCTGGTTAAACCGCAAGATCAGCAACAAAACGGTGGATTCGATGCTCGCGCTGGTCACCCATATGGGGGGGGCTATCTTTACCATTGTGCTGACACTTTCAATAGCGTTTTTTGCACCTGAGCCATGGAATACGATGGGGTGGCAGAGTTTTATTGCACTTTCCCTCAGCTTCCTGATTACGGCCCTCATCAAAAAGAAGATGCGGCGCATCCGGCCCTATCTGGCACTTGAAAAGGTGCGGTTCGAAAAAAAACCGATGAAGGACCACTCGTTTCCTTCCGGACACTCGACGGCCATCTTTTCCATTATCACGCCGTTTCTGTTCATAACGCCTTGGCTGTCATTGCTCTTGATCCTGCTGGCCCTTACGGTCAGCCTGTCACGCATTTATCTTGGCTTTCACTATCCTTCGGATTGTTTGGCAGGCTGTTTCGTCGGAACCACCTCGGCGCTGCTTATCGTGCTCAGTTAAAAACAGGTATCCCCACATGGCTTTACGGCTATGGATGGGATGCCTGTTTTTTTGTTCCTCCCTGCACTTTGTAAATTTTCCGAAAAAAGATTGAACCATTCGGGCTGGTAAATCGTACTAACTAAGTACATTCATAATAAGGAGGTATTTATTCATTGAAGAAAAGACTATCACGGATGCTCGTAACCCTTCTCGCAGTCACACTGGTTCTTCCTGCTGGGGTAATGGCAGCAGATAACAGCCAAGTTGCCGCTGGAGGTGGCCTTCAGAAAACCGCCGCAGAGAAAGCCGAGCTGCTCACCGAGACTTATGGTACGACAAGCGTTCAATATGCCCTTATCGACAACGGAGTGATTACCGTGTCCGGGCAAGCGGGCGTCAATGATATCGAAGGAAAGATACCGCTGACCAAGGATACGATGTATGGCATCGGCTCCACGAGTAAAGTGTTCACCGCCGCTGCGGTCATGAAATTGGTGGATGAGGGGAAAATCAACCTGGATACGCCTCTGGTTCAGTACATACCTGAATTCACGATGAAAGACGAACGCTACAAAAAAATTACGCCGCGCATGCTGATCAACCATTCCTCCGGACTGCAGGGCTCCAGCCTGAACAATGCATTTTTGTTCGAAGATAATGACCCTCATGCACATGACACGCTGCTCAAGCAGCTGTCCACCCAAAACCTAAAAGCGGACCCGGGTGCGTTCTCCGTTTATTGTAATGATGGATTCACGCTGGCCGAGATACTGGTAGAGAAAGTGAGCGGCAAGGATTTTACCGCATTCATTCATCAATATTTTACCGAGCCGTTAGATTTGGACCACACGAAGACATCCCAGGATTCACTGGAGTTAAGCCAAATGGCGGGCCTCTATTATCCGACTCATCAAGGGCGGCTTCCTAACGAGACAGTCAATGTGATCGGAACCGGCGGCATCTATTCTACGGCTGAAGACTTGGTGCAGTTTGCGCAGATCTTCACCGGGGAAGCCGAAGGCATTCTTTCCGACAAATCCGTCAAAGCCATGGAGCAGGAAGAATATAAAAAGGGTCTGTGGCCCGAAGATGCTGATAACTCGTTCGATTACGGGCTTGGCTGGGACAGCGTAAGACTATTCCCGTTCAATCAATATGACATGAAGGCCTTAACCAAAGGTGGAGACACCATCCTGTATCACGCTTCGCTCGTTGTTCTTCCGGAGCAGAATATGGCTGCCGCTGTATTATCTTCCGGTGGTTCCAGCTCAACCAACCAATTGTTGGCTAATGAGATTGTGCTGCATGCTCTTAAGGAGAAAGGCACGATCAAGGAACTCAAGCCGGAAAAATCCTTCGGCAAACCGGTAAAGGCTGATATGCCAAGCGACATCACCAAATATGCCGGTTATTATGGCGTGACGAATCAGCAAATGAAAGTCGACCTCAAGGACGGCGAACTGTCCATTACCGTTCCCATGATTCCGGATTATCCTGCGGAGAAATATGTATACACCGCGGATGGAACATTTGTCAGCGCGGATGGCAGCACCAAGGTCAGCTTTGTCAAAGAAAAGAATGGCCGCATCTACTTATGGGTAAGACAATATATTTCGATCCCTGGACTTGGACAAATGGCTTTATCGCATTATTCCGCCGAGAAACTGGAAGCAAACCCCTTGTCCAAGGAGACCGCTGCCGCTTGGGCCAAGCGCGAAGGTGAAACGTTCTATCCGTTGAACGAGAAATTCACATCGCTGATGTACTTCATCACGAAACCGACGGTAGAGATTAACAGCAAGAGTGGTCTGGAAGGCTATATGATCGACAAGAAGATCATCGACTCGGACACCGCGGTAAGCCAGCATCAGATTCCGGCTATGGGTGGCCGGGATACGTCCGAATTCCGCTTCTATAAGGAAAAAGGCGTAGAGTATCTTGAAGGGGCAGGAGCCCTGTTTGTGAGTGGTAAGGACGTTAAGCCGCTTTATAAAGGGAAAAAATCAACCGTCACCCTGCAAGCCGATGGCTATGCCAAATGGTACACCGTCCCTAAACAAACTGCAGGTAAAACCATGACCGTCACCCTGCCAGCACAAGGCGCATTCGCTGTGTATGACGAAAAAGGTGCCGTTGTGAACTACAGCATCGTCAGCGGCAGTAATGAAGTGAAGCTCCCAGCCAATGGAGCTGTCGTATTTGCCGGTGCCCCAAGCTCGGCATTCGAGATTACCCTGAAATAACACGAAAGCAAGCAACCCGATTAGCCGCTAGGCTTAAGTAGGGTTGCTTGCTTTTTTTACTGTTAAAGGGACGTTGTACAGGCGCGCAGCCTGTCCGCTATCATTCAGTAAAGACCGCGAGATTCTCAAGCGTAGAATTCAAGCCCTCTTCGTGATCTTCCTGCCGTATGCCCTCAGGAACGTCCTCGCAAGCAATCGTTACATCAGTGCCTTCCGCAAGTGCTGTCAACGTCCATGTCATGGTCATCAGGCCCCCGTAAGCGGGGTCTTCCGACTCGAATTCAAAACACTGCACGATTTTCTTGTTTGGCACCAACGCCAGGAATTTACCTTGGACGATATCCGTGCCTTCCGATGATTTACCTGGGTTGGTGCGGTCCGTTCCATTATAGGTGAGTACCATTCGATAAGTCCCGCCTTCACGGGCATCAAAGGTGTCGATCTGACCTGACATCCCCTCTGGCGGAAGCCACGATACCCAAGGCTTGGGGTCAGTGAATGCCTGATAAATGGCTTGGGGCGATGCCTTAATCATTCTCGAGGCAGAGTCAATTCTCTTCTTACTGGATGAATCCGCCATTGATGCTAACCTCCTTATGGGCGTCATCATACCCTTCAAAAAGATTTCATTCAAATCCGGGTCAAGCTTCCTTAAGTTAATAACATATGACCACAAATAATTTCTTCTCAATTGCTCAAAGTTGGATCAACTCCTTTAAGACAGCAAAAAGCAAGCCGACCCCGATAGCCGCAGGCTCAGACAGGGGAGACTTGCTTTTTCTTCAACAGCCGAGGGGCGAAGCCTCGGCTGCTCATGCACGCAGTGCAGGCCCTCGAGCACCCCGGAGGGGAGCCATTCGAGGGGGCCGCGCACACGCGAAAAAGCAAGTCGACCCCGATAGCCGAAGGCTTAGACAGAAGGAGACTTGCTTTTTCTTCAGCCGAGGAGCGAAGCCTCGGCTGCTCATGCACGCAGTGCAGGCCCTCGAGCACCCCGGAGGGGAGCCATTCGAGGGGGCCGCGCACACGCGAAAAAGCAAGCCAACCCCGATAGCCGCAGGCTTAGACAGGGGAGGCTTGCTTTTTCTTCATCAGCCGAGAGGCGAATAGCCTCGGCTGCTCATGCACGCAGTGCAGGCCCTCGAGCACCCCGGAGGGGAGCCATTCGAGGGGGCCGCGCACACGCGAAAAAGCAGCCGACACCGATAGCCAAAGGCTTAGGTGGGGGAGGCTTGCTTTTTCTTCATCAGCCGAGAGGCGAATAGCCTCGGCTGACATATGGGCGCTATAAAGGCCACGAGGACGTCCCCGCAGGGGAGGACCGAGCGGTGGCCGGGCACAAGCACCAGCCCCGCTCAGATCCTCATACCAACTCCGAGCACCAAAGTTCCGGGTGTCCAGAGGGCAGCGCCCTTGGGGCCCTCCCTGGCAGGGAGGGTTTGGGTGGGTGGACTACTTAACGAATCCCAACAACATCTCACGAATCAACTTCGCAGCTACGATCTGGGTCTGCTCCGAAGGATCATAGATCGGCGCCACTTCCACGAGATCGCAGCCGACCACGTTCACGTCGGAGCCCGCAATGAGGTGCACAGCTTCCAGCAGCTCCTTCGATGTGATGCCGCCTGCTTCTGCAGTACCGGTGCCCGGTGCAGCGGAAGGGTCAAGCACATCGATGTCGATGGTCACATAGACCGGGCGGTTGCCCATGGAAGGCAAGGCTTCCTTAAGAGGGGCCGCCACTTCGAACGGATAAAAATTAATATTCTCCCGTCCATATTGGAACTCCTCGCGGGAGCCGGAACGGATACCGAATTGATAAATATTCTTGCCGCCCATAATGCCCGCCGCCTTGCGGACTGGCGTGGAGTGGGACAACGGCTCTCCCTCATAATGCTCGCGCAGGTCAGCATGGGCATCGATATGGATCAGAATAAGATCCGGATACTTCTCATACACCTTCTGAATGATCGGCCAGGATACGAGGTGCTCGCCGCCAAGTCCGATCGGGAATTTCCCGTCATCCAGCAGTTTGCCTACATAATCGCCAATCACTTCAAGGCTGCGGCCCGCATTGCCGAAAGGCAGCATCAGGTCGCCTGCATCGAAATACGTCATGTCTTCAATGCTTTTATCTAAGTACGGGCTATACTCCTCCAAGCCTACGGAAGCCTGGCGAATACGAGCTGGGCCAAAACGGGAGCCCGGACGGTAGCTAACCGTGAAATCCATCGGCATACCGTAAATGACAGCCTTGGACCCCTCATAATCCTCGGAACTCAAAATAAACACGTTGCCGGAGTAACCTTGATCCAGTTTCATCAGTTTATCGCTCCTCCTTATTTCACCAGGTCTTCAACAAATTTAGGCAGCACGAATGCGGCTTTGTGCAGGCGAGGCGAATAGTATTTCGTATCCATCTCATCAATCGTGGACTCGTCCACTTCAAGCGGATCATACGTTTTGCTGCCCATGGTGAAGGTCCACAGACCGCTTGGGTAGGTTGGAATGTTCGCTCCATACACACGGACGATCGGGAAGATTTCCTTCACGTCTTTGTTGACCTGCTGAATCAGGTCCGCTTTAAACCACGGGTTGTCCGTTTGCGCCACGAAAATACCGTCTTCCTTCAGCGCTTCGTAGATCCCTTGGTAGAATCCGCGCTCAAACAATGGAGCGGCTGGGCCCACAGGCTCGGTGGAGTCTACCATAATGACGTCGTATTCATTCTTATGCTCAATGATGTGCATATATCCATCGTTAACCAGTACTTCGACCTTCGGATCATCCAGCTTGCCGGCGATCTCAGGCAAATACTGCTTCGAATATTCAATAACTTTTCCATCAATTTCAACGAGTACTGCTTTCTCTACGCCCGGATGCTTGATCACTTCGCGAATGACGCCACCGTCTCCTCCGCCGACAACAAGAACCTTCTTCGGATTTGGATGCGTGTTCAGCGCGGGGTGAGCGACCATCTCATGATAGACGAATTCATCCTTAATTGTAGTCATAACCATACCGTCCAGAACGAGCATGCGCCCGAATTCCTCAGTATCGATCATATCCAGTTGTTGAAACTCCGTCTTCTCATGTACAAAAGTCTCCCGGATTTTAGCCGTGATGCCAAAAGTCGGGGTTTGCTTCTCTGTGTACCATAATTCCATCGTCGTCACTACCTTCTTTCCGCTAGAATAATGTTCAGCCGTCCAGATCCAAGCCGCAAAACTTTATTCGGGGCAGATGCCTTTAGCTTACAGTTTCACACTTTTCCTATTGTACCAAACAAATTAGATTATATTAAATCAAGCCCAAATTGCAACCAAAACTTCCAGCACAGATGAATGGAAGCAAAAACATCATCGCTTTCGATGAATATCCTGCCCTCAGCAGCCCCATACTATATAGAAAAAGAAGGCAACCAAGGAGAATTTGAGTATATCTCCATTGTTGGCAGCGCAAAAGCCTCGACTCTACAAAAAGGACTGGAAGGAGAACCACTGATGCCGGGACAAAAAAAATCACCCAAGCGCAAACGTCGTTTCGTCCGGCTTGCTACATTTCTGTTCGTACTCCTTGGCATTTCTATCATCGCCGGCGGCATTCTGCTCGCCTATTTATTTATAACGCCACTGCCCGTCGCGGAAACATCCCGCTACTCCCGTCTGCTTGACAGCCAAGGAGATTTAATCGCCACCTTCTCGACCACGGGGCATACATCCGAGCAAGTGAGCTTGAACGATATATCTCCTCATCTGATCCAGGCTACCTTGGCGGTGGAGGACCGGAAATTCTATGATCATCCGGGGTTTGATATGAAGGGCATGGCCCGAGCCATATTGGTCAACCTGCAGCATATGGATCGCAAGCAGGGCGCCAGCACATTAACCCAGCAGCTTGCACGAAACTTATACCTATCTCATGAAAAAACATGGACACGCAAACTCAAGGAGGCCAAATTCACCGCCCAGCTTGAGATGAAATATACGAAAGATCAAATACTTGAAATGTACCTCAACGAAATTTATTACGGCCACGGGGCTTACGGTATTGAATCGGCGTCCCTGCTCTACTTCGGCAAGTCGGCAAAAAAACTGACTTTGGCCGAAAGCGCGATGCTGGCCGGCATTCCAAAGGGTCCGACGTATTACTCGCCCTACAATCATATGGACAACGCCCTCAAAAGACAGCAGATTGTCCTGAATGCCATGGCGGAGACCAGATTCATTACCGAGACTGAGGCCAATAAAGCCGCCTCGGTCAAGCTCGCCCTGCTCCCTCAGGACCGTCAGGAGAATAAAGTGATTGCCTCCTATTTCCGGGACTATGTCCGGAGCCTCGTCACCAAACAGCTGAACATTACGGATCAGCAGCTCGAACAGGGCGGCCTCAACATCTATACGACCCTGGACCCGCGGGCCCAAAAGGCAGCCGAAGAGGCTGTATCCGAAGGTATGGACAACAAGAGCGAGCTGGAAACGGCGCTCGTGTCCGTCGACCCGCGTAACGGGCACATCAAAGCCATGGTTGGTGGTAAGAACTACCGGGAGAATCAGTACAACCACGCGTTGGCCAAAACAAGGCAGCCCGGGTCGTCATTTAAGCCGATTATGTACTTAACAGCCATTGCATCCAAGGAAATGACGAGCACGAGCGTGTTCAACAGCCAGCCCACCCTGTTTCATTACGATAACAACCGCAAAACGTATCAGCCCAGCAACTTCGGCGATAAATATTTAGGGGAAATTCCCATGCGGGAAGCCATCGCTGCTTCGGATAATATTTATGCCGTGAATACCATCATGAAGATAGGCCCGGATAAAGTAGCCGACATGGCGAAAAAGATGGGCATCACAAGTCCGCTTGCGCCTGTCCCCTCGCTGGCCCTGGGAACCTCACCCGTCAGCCCGCTGGAGATGGCCTCCGCTTACGCTGTTATGGCTAACAACGGCAAACGGGTATCACCTGTCGCCGTGCTGAACATCACGGATGCCGCCGGCCGCAGCTTGTATACAGCGCCGGAAGAGTCGGGTGAACAAGTGGTTGAACCTGCTGCAGCTTACGTGATGACTCGCATGATGGAGGGGGTATTCGAGACAGGCGGCACGGGCAACCGCGTCTCTACCCTAATGAAACGACCGGTTGCCGGGAAGACAGGTACCACCGACTCCGACGCTTGGCTCGTGGGCTATACACCGGAGCTGTCAACGGCGGTTTGGGTTGGATATGATAAAGGGCGGGAAATCAGCAAAGTCGACGGGCGGCGAGCAGCGCCGATTTTCGCCCAGTATACGGAGAAAGCGCTGGAGAATGTACCGCCCAAGATTTTTCCGATCCCGGATGAAGTCATCAGTGCTTATGTGGATCCCAAGACCGGGAAGCTTGCAGGTGCCGACTGTCCTGGCAAAATTCTGGAGGTCTTCGTTAAGGGTACGGAGCCTACCGAATATTGTGACGAACACGGAAACGGCAAGCCTGCGAAGAAGGCGGACCCTGCAGATGCGGCCGAGAAACAGGAGGAACGTTCCTGGTGGAAGGATTTCAAACGATGGTGGGTTGAGTAGCTCGGATCGAACCCGTCACATCTCAAAAAACAGCAAGCTCCTATTACGGGACTTTCCCGCAAGAGGGCTAGCTGTTTTTCTCTTTTTCACGATAGGTTATGTAGATGGCTTCATTATAAAACGGTTATATATTCGATCATGGAACTACCCAGAATCACGATCACGAGCATCAGTGCAACATAAACCAGCAGGATCGCATACAGCGGATCCAGGCCACCGCCAACCATTCTTCTCTTGTAGCTGGTCATGACGAATAACGGTACGGTCATCACGGTGCTGATGAACGAGAGAAGGATGATAACCTTGGATATACCGCCATTCAGGAACAGGAACAGAAAACTAACCACATACAATACGAGGAATATGGGCAGCAAAGCGCCGAATCTTGCCATGACTTCTTTTAGCTTGGCAGCCGGGTTGAAGGACAGCTTGACCGCAGCGAAGGTAAAGACGTTCAGCAAGAATAAGAAAATCGCAGTCCAAATGATAGGCTTTAGGACAAGATCTGCAAATGCCCCCTCAGGCAGCCCTTGCAGTTCATGATGAAGCGCTGCATACAGCGCGAGTGGAAAAAGAACAACATAGAGCACCATAGACACAATCGCATTGAAGAACTGACCGCTCTCCGTTCCGGCAGCTGCGCCAAAGGGATGTCTGAGTCCCTTCAGAAAATAATCCCCGTAGAGCTGCCCGTACAATTTTAAGCTGGTCCAATAAGGATTGGATTCCTCCTCTTCTTCGGCATGCTGTCGGCCTGCCGCTCGGAACGGAAGATCCGGCGGGGTATACACCGGCAGAGCCGATTCGATCTGGCGTGCATGAGGTATCTCCCCTTTACTGCTGGCACTTCGTCTAGTGACACTATACACCTCCGACGTTGCTGCTTGCTCTTTCATGGCGGCAAATACGGGTGAATCCTCGATAATCAGCCTTGCCCCGCATTTCTTGCAATACTTCCCCTCTCCCGTTTCATATCGACATATTGGACAAGTCATACTCTGGCCTCCCCTGTTCATACACATCCGCAAATCGAAGGATAGGTATTAGATAATGTACACATTCGAATCGAAACGTTTGGCCCATGCAAAGATGTTATGCAGCGCATGAGGCGTCCTGGGCCGTCCTGGACCCAGGTATGCTTCCTATGCGAATTTACATCTTTTTGCTAATAGTATAAGTTGACGTGATATGAATTGGAAGGATTTTCTGAGGAGCGACGCTGAACCTAACCGTTGTAATTGGTTAATACTATAGGACTTGTCGATTCATTCTTGGACTGTGAAATGCTTGTGAACAATCAAATATCCGTTTGAATATTGTGTGTAAATCGGGTATATTATGACTAACAATCAAATCAACGTTTGAATATATAGAATAAAGAGCACTTATTGCTCCTAATCCAAGGAGGTTGTTCCTATGAATGCCCGGACGATGAACGAAGAAGTCTCCCTTGAGCTGTGTGAAACGGAATGCCCTTCAACCGAAAGGATTGCTTTGTTAAAGGAAACGATCTCCGATGATGATATGATCGGCATGGCGGAAATCTTCAAGGCTTTGGCCGATCCGACGCGGGTCAAGGTAGCCTATATGCTGGACCGTGGCGGCGAGCTATGTGTTTGTGATGTAGCCGAAGTACTCGGAAGTTCAACGGCAACAGCCTCCCATCATCTGCGTACGCTGAAGAACAAAGATATCGCCAAATCGCGGAAAGCCGGAAAGAATGTATACTACTCGCTTAAAGATGACCATATCCGGACACTGCTTCACATGACGCTGGAGCACCAGAAGGAGAAGATGTAGATGAGCACAGACAACCATCAACGTTCCAAATCATCTCCGGAGGCAAGCGGAGAACTTATTGAATACCGGGTACAGGGCCTCTCCTGCCCTAACTGTACACGCGAGATGCAGGAAGAGATCCAGAAGCTGGATCATGGAAACAATGCCCGACTGAGTTACAACAGCGGGAAACTGACCCTCTCTCCCCATGTGAATCTAAGCCGGGTAGAAACCATTCTGAAAAGTGATGGTGCGCGCATCGCTCATGCTCCGGAGACAGCCTTATCGGCCGCCGGCGTTAAAGCGCAGCATGCCCATTCGTCGCATTCTCATGGATCGGCACAAGAACATGATCACGAACATAGCCATGGAAATGCTCATGAACACAGTCATGGCGGCGAAGGGAACATGAAGTGGCTGCTGTCCATCTCCGCTGTTTTCTATCTCTTAACCTTTATATTAGAAGGAAAAGTCCCCGAACCGGTTGTGATCGCATTATATGCAGGGGCTATGATTTTGAGCGGATATACGACATTTTTGCGCGGACTGCGCAATCTGACCCGCTTCAAATTCAATATGGATACCCTGATGACCGTTGCGCTCGTGGGCGCCGTCATCATCGGGGAGTGGCGGGAGGCCACGCTGGTTGCCATTCTGTTTGGTCTTAACGAGCTGCTGGAAGGCTACGGCATGAATCGGGCCCGACAATCGATGGGAGCGCTGCTGGCCGCAGCACCGAAGGAAGCCGATCTATGGAAAGATGGTCAAACCCAGCGCGTGCCGATCGAGAGCCTCTCTCCCGGAGACGTTGTCCGGGTAAGACCCGGGGAGAAGATTCCTTCGGATGGGGCCATAACCCAAGGAACCGGAGCGGTGAACGAAGCCGCCATTACCGGGGAATCGGTACCTGTTACAAAACGGGAGGGCGATGCTGTATTTGGCGGCAGTGTAAGTACCGATGGTGTTCTCTATATCGCCATATCGAAGGCCTATGAGGATTCCTCCCTGGCCAAGATCATGCATCTTGTACAGGAAGCACAGGACAGCAAGACGCCGACAGAGCTCTTCATCGATAAGTTTGCTAAATACTATACTCCGGCGATTATGATCATCGCGCTGGCGGTTACGCTAATTCCTCCGCTGCTGCTGAATCAGCCCTGGATGACCTGGATCTATCAGGGGCTGTCTATCCTCATTGTTGGGTGTCCTTGCTCGCTCGTGCTTTCTTCTCCGATTGCACTGGTCAGCGGGATGACCCGCGCGGCTCGCAACGGGATTCTGATCAAAGGCGGGGTCCATCTGGAGCAGCTTGGCCGGCTGGAAGCCATCGCTTTTGACAAGACGGGAACCTTGACCAAAGGCGAACCTGCAGTCTATGCGGAGACGGTATATGATGAAACCAAATTTTATGCCGTTGTAGGCGCACTGGAGCAATCTTCTCTTCATCCGTTGGCTAAAGCGGTCATGAAGCATCTGGAGATCAAGAATCCGCAGTGCATGTTTAATGAACCTCAACAGATAACGGTACTGCCAGGTGAAGGCATTCGAGCTGAAATTGGTGGGAAACTGTTCTGGGTCGGAAGCGAGGAAGTGTTGAAGCATGTGAACGGCCCGCAAGATCATATTAGCGCCGTAGAGGAAGACATTCGGCGTATGAAGGCCCAAGGCTATACGATCGTTGCCGCCGTGAGCGAGGATCGCGTATTAGGTCAGTTCGGCCTTGCCGACGAGATCAGACCGGAGACCGAAGCCGTTGTCCGCAAGCTCTATGAGGTCGGTATCACGGATACGGTCATGCTGACAGGCGACCACGAGCAGTCCGCACAGGCGATCGCGAAGCAATCCGGTGTATCTCGGGTATTCGCAAGCCTCCTGCCGGAACAGAAGGTTGCCAAGATCAAGGAGCTTTCTTCCCGCAAAAAAACCGGCATGGTTGGTGATGGCATTAACGATGCCCCTGCATTGGCCGCTGCCGATCTGGGTATCGCGATGGGGAAAGGGACTGACAGTGCCATCGAAACGGCCGACATCGTATTAATGCAGGATCACCTAGGCAAGCTGCCGGGGGCTATCCAAACCGCAAGACGGGTCAATCAGATTATTAAGTGGAATATCGGGCTCTCCTTGTCGCTGAAGGCCATTGCTTTACTGCTTACGATCCCGGGATGGCTGACCCTGTGGATCGCCATCATTTCGGACATGGGCGCAACCATTATCGTTACCTTGCTTGGTCTAACCATTCTGCTTGGCAAGGATCAGGAGCTCAAATCAGGATATTGATATCACCGGAGCTTCGCCCCTTAAGGGCAGCTCCGGTTTTTTTAGTTCGCCCTTTGGCGCGCCAGCTCTAATCCTTCGCCATCGCGTATATCATTTTTTACATGATTTTGCGATGGGGTGAAACATTTTCCATTATTTAGCCGTTTATATAGACGGGAGTGAAAACCAGAAGGAGGAAATGATATGAAATCCGTGCAAATCATCAAATTAGCAGGTACCGCATCCATAGCCATGTCTTTATTGCTTACGTCCTCATCGCTCACAACGATTCCTGCCCATGCGGCAGCAGCCTCCACATCACAGAACAAGGTAACATGGAGCACGCTGGATGTGAAACATAAACCTTATACGAATAAAGGCGTCGTGTTCGTTCCACTGAAGGAAGTTTCTGAACAGCTGCAGCTGCAGCTGCAGTTGACGACCCCGGGAAAAAACGAGCTGTACATTAACAGCCCGATACAGTCTGTTCGCATTACCATCGGACAGTCGCGCGCAGTCAATGCCAAGGGGACCGCTCTGAAGCTCGAGGCCGCTCCGGTTGTGAAGAAAGGCGTGACTTATGTTCCAGCCAGTCTGATTACCAAAGCCTTCGGTATTCCTCTGAAGTATGACAGCAAATCCGGACTTAGAACGACCTTTGATGCTTGGTCAAAATACGCCTATGCTTCCAAGGCCAATATGCTGTTCTGGGTAAATCGCGAGAATGGGATGCTGTCTATGGGTAAAGCCGGATCCACGCCAGCCCAAGTTGGCATGATCCCCGTTGAGGAGATCGATCAAGTCAGCTTAAGCGCACACCGTATCAACAGCAATACCTATGTCGTTGACTTGTCCAATTATTACGGCGAACCTCATATTCATGAGGGAAGATACCGGGTGCTCATTCAGGACAACAAAATCCTGAAGCTATCCAAAACTAATCATTCCAATTTTGCCGGAATAAACTACAAACCGGACCAACTCAGTTACAAAGGCAATATTGCCATGATGAACGGCAGTACGCTTGAGCTGGTTCATCCGACAGGCAAAACGGTCAAATCTTATGACCTGGCCGCGATCACGGGAGTAGAGGATAGTTTTATCGTAGAAGCGATCGAACAGGACTTCCTGCTCGTCCGACCCTACACGAAGGCGACCCTATATATCGTTCATCCGACAGGCAAGACAGCGAAGCTTATCTATCCTGAACTTCTAGACGAGGAAACCATCAAGGTCATTGAGGAAATGCCGCCGAACGAGGTGGGCTTCATTGGTGACGGTTTAACGTATACCGGATATGCCGGCGGCAAGCTGACGTTCCAATATAATAATCCGTTTCTCGGTCAAAAAGAAAAACGGACCTACACCCTTCCATTCTAACCATACGCAATGACAAAAAGACCGGCGGGATTCGTTCACGAATCCAACCGGTCTTTCCACTTTAGCATCTAGAATAATCACTTTTATTTATGGTATCATGCCTCGGTTCGAAGGGCTTCCTTGAATTCCTCTGGTGATGCATCCCACCATTCCTCGTTACGTGAAATCAGCAGCTCACGCAGTGCTTTCTTCTCGACGTCGCCAAGGCCATCCAGAATGATCTTGCGCTTCATCGCCGCATCCATTTTATTCACATGATCGGCGAGGATCTTCCAACCACGGCGGGCCTCCTGGTCAATCCACATTTCACAGGCGGTCATGCCTGCATAATGCTGTCCCTCGGCGGTACGGTCTACAGCCACCCACACGATCCATACCTGGCGTCCATTCGGCACTTCATCCCGGTTCATGCTGAAACGGATACCCTTCTCCACCTTACTCTTGGCATGCATGGCCCCAATATCCACTCGGGCCTCGCCATTGTCGATAATGACGGGCGACAGACTGTTCAGATCGATGGAGCCTGATCCAAACCCTTTATGCTTACTCTTACTATTAATAATATTCAAAGCAATCGGTTTCTTCGCACCCTGCTTCTGCTCTTCATTCTCCATTGCTGCCGACCTCCTATATCAGAGCCGATTCTTAAGTATCAGCTGCTAAATTGATAACCTTTGTCCCAATAATTTTATTTTAACTAATAATCCCCCAAAAGCAAACATATACATGCACTAGATGCTTGTCAACGGGAGGTTGTTCGATATGGTCCCACCACGTGCCAAAGTCTTTCTATCATCCCTGCTTGCCATAGGTTTGCTTGCAGGATCGATGCTGATATTTCTGAATCCAGGGTCCTCAGCGTCTGCTCTTGCCCCAAATGAGGGCAAGCCCTCCGTCTCTGCTGTGGAGAAGGCCCCTCTCTCACCGCCTAAGGTGCAGCCTAATATTCCCGCTCCGGCCTTAAGCGACCGACTAGTGGAATATCATATGGATGTTCGCTACGAGCCTGAGGAGAACAAGCTTAAGGGCAAACAGACACTCACTTGGACTCATCCAGGCAAAAGAAGCGTAAACGAGCTGTACTTTCATCTGTATCCCAATGCATTTGCTTCCAATGATACGACTTTTATGAAGGAATCGGGTGGTCGGCTTCGTTCCGATCCCATGCCAGACGACGGATACGGCTCCATGACGATTACCAGCGTGAAAACAACCGAAGGTCTGGCCCTGACCCATCGCCTTCAATTTGTTCAACCCGATGACGGTAACATCAAGGATCACAGCCTTGTCAAGCTCCGATTGCCTAAACCCATCAAGAGCGGGGAGAGTGTGACCATTCACTTGGAGTTCGAGGTCGAGCTTCCCAAAATATTTGCTCGCATGGGAACCACCGAGAATTTTATTATGGCGGGGCAATGGTTTCCTAAAATTTCAGTCTATGAACCGGCTGGTCTTCGCGGAAGAACAGAGGAAGGCTGGAATCTTCATCAATACCATGGCAATTCCGAATTCTATTCTAACTTCGGCATTTACAGTGTCCGCATCCGCGTGCCCGAAAATTACATTGTTGCCGCGACCGGATTCCCTACCAAGCCTGCCCAAAAAATTAACGGTGAAAAAATTTATCAGTTCTATGCGGATGATGTGCATGATTTTGCCTGGTCGGCATCGCCGAACTTTGTCGCAGCAGAAGAAGCATTCTCCGCACCAGGCGTACCGGGCGTCCGCATCAAGCTGTATCTCGATCCAGCCCATAAAGACTTAAAGGAGCGTTACTTTGATGCCGCCAAGTCGGCCCTCGCTTCGTTTGGAAAATGGTACGGAACCTATCCGTATTCCACGTTGTCCATCGTGGTTCCGCCGGAATCGGGCAATGGTGCAGGCGGCATGGAATACCCGACGCTGGTCACGGCCTTCGGGGCCAAAAACGATTCGCCGGGATATGAGCTGGAGCGGACCGTCATTCATGAAATTGCCCATCAATATTTTTACGGAATGATCGCAAGCAACGAATTTGAGGAAGCGTGGCTGGACGAGGCCTTTGCAACCTATGCAGAAGAACGAGTGATGGAAAAAGAATACGGTATTACCTCCAATACGGCAGCTCAGGGAGCATCCATTACTTCCCCTGCACCGCTGAAGATGGAATCCTGGAAATACAGCTCGCACGAAAACTACGCACTGAATGTTTACACGAGGGGCAAGCTGGTGCTGCAAGGCATCGAACGGCAGGTCGGTCCGCAGATGATGGAGAAGATTCTTCATACGTACGCCCAGAAATACCGCTTCAAGCACCCGACAACGTCCGACTTCCAAAAGGTTGTAGAGCAAGTAAGCAAAACGTCCTGGCAGCCGTATTTTGACCAATATGTATATGGAAGCCAGATGGCGGACGTTGCCATCGACGTGATCAAAACCAAAAATAAAGGCACGGCGGAACATCCTCGGTATGAATCCACGGTCAAGATAACGAGCAAGGACGGGGATATAACCGATGTGCCAATCGTGTTCGCCTTTGAGGACGGCAAAACGGTGGAGCGAACCTGGAGCGGCAAGGACGGCAAAGTTACTTACACCCTGGAGTACAGCACTCCGCTCGCCTGGGCCATGGTTGATCCGAAATACTCCATCGTCCTGGAGAATAAACACATCAATAACTATATGAAGGCAGGAATGGATCCGAAGGTGGTTACACGCTGGAATCTCAGTATTACCAAGCTTGTGGAGACGCTGTTCGGCAGCCTGTCATGGTGAGGGGGGAGCACATGAAAAGTTACGCAGGCCAAGGGTGGATCAGTGTTAAAGACCAGCTATACGTCTCTATTCTGCTCTTCTTATACCGTTTGCTGTGGGGATACTGCTTGTACCGACTCGTAAAATCGGCAGTCGTTCCCCTTCTGATGCGATATCCGGATTCTGCCCCTAACGAGCTCAGCCGTCTTTTATTCTTCTACGAGGGCGAGATGAGCCTATCCCTTAGCAGCACGGTCCACACCTACGGATGGCTTCTGGCCGGTTTGCTCTTGATCCGGATGATCCTCACCCCGCTCATTCGGGCCGGCATCTTCTACAACCTTCACCAGGAAGCTAAGGGCGAGCGCGGTTTATTCTTCTTCATTGGCATGCGGAAACTGTGGAAACCCGTAACGCTATTCTATCTGATTGAGCTCATTCTCACCTTTGCGCCCGGTTACTGGATTCTGCCCAAAATCCTTCCGATTCTGCTGAATGGGATTCAAGAGCCTGTTCTGCTGCTTCATGCACTGCCCTATGGAGCTGGGTGGTTCTTGTACGCCTATCTGATCCGCCTGTTATTGCTCTACATGCAATTCGGGCGCACTGGGGGTTTCGGTATGATCAGCTCTATCCTAGCACTCTTCCGCCGCTTGGGCACGGCAGTGCTGTTGTCCATCACTATCGGCGGATCAGCCTGTGTCATTCTGTTGCTCCTGAGCTCGGTTTCGCTCTTCTGGGCCGGATTGGTCGGCTTAATTATTCAGCAGGCCTCTTATTTCCTGAATGGATTATTCCAAATTTGGGTAATATCCGCCCAATATCATTTGTGGAGAGATTCTTCCTCACAGCATTCCTAATCGTTACAATTCGTTACCCTGAAATGGTGAATCATGCTCGCCAATAAGCTGTAATCCGAAGTGACACGTTTCTATCCCGAGCTTGATTTTACAAAGAATAAGCGTTCATTTATCCTCTATATTATAAATTTCTGAGCGCCAAATTACAAAAAAACCTGTTTCCCCAAGATGGGGACAGGTTTTTTTGTTTAAAAATGATCTTTCCTCGTTTGCCAAATTGTTAATACTCTGCTAAAATAACGAATATGTTAGTAACAACTTTGTCATCTTTACTGTAACTTTTTTGTTGGAACTATGTAAATTCGTTAACTATGTTGGAACGTCAGACGTCAATGAATGGGTTCATCAACATTTTAAGGAGCCGAATTCCCATAACGATATGGGAAGCGGGGGATCCGTTTTGGGTGAATTGATCTCGCAAGAGAGGGATCATAGGGGACCTTTCAACCGAACCCTTAAGCTAACCTCGCAGGCAATGGAAGGAGCTTTTTGTTTTGAAAAAGAAGTTAACGGCTGTTTCTCTCGGCCTCGCACTCGCACTCACATTAGGGACCGGAAGCGCTTTCGCCGATTCCAAATTAAATACAGCAATCAAACCAGCCATTGGTGTCTCTTATAAAACGGGTGGAACCACAACGAATGGTTTTGACTGCTCCGGATTCACCAGCTATGTTTACAAGAAGCTTGGCCTTAGCTTGCCGCGTACGTCTGCAGCTCAATACAAAGTAGGAACGGCAGTATCCAAGAGCAACCTGAAAGCTGGCGATCTCGTGTTCTTCAACACATCCGGTAGAGGTATCTCTCATGTGGGTATTTATGTTGGGAGCGGCAAATTTGCTCATTCCTCATCTTCCCGTGGTGTCATGATCAGTCCGCTAAGCCAGAGCTATTACGCCAACCGATATGTAGGCGCTAAGAGAATTATGAGTCAGAATACGTACAAATCTGTAGCTGTGAACTACAATTAATGTTGGAACTTTATTGATTTACTCTTATAAGAAGCCCTGGGTTTATGAGATTGTGCCGATCTCATCCAGCGGCTTTTTTCTTTTGTTGATTGTGTGTATACCTTTATAACGTTTAAGACAACGAAAAAGTTTCCACTTTTCAAAAAAAAATGAATGAAGATATTGAAATGACTTCGTTTGGTTATTCCATCCCCAATCTCTTCTTATTCTTTATATACCCTTCTCTCCCTTCATTAAACACCGTTTTGGAAAAATATTGATTTTATTTGACGCTTCGACAGCTAATGCGATTGAAAAACAGCAAAATCCATCAAGAAATAATTGCCAATCCCGCTTGCTGTCTGATAGAATGGACGCAGTAACAACTTTGTCATTAATGTAAGTGCTTTAATACATAGATTGCTATGCCTCGCGGCAGCGAAAAGGAGCTTTCCATGCTGAAGAAAACATTATCAACAGCAGCCCTTAGTATCACACTGCTGTTCACTTTGGGCGTTGGCAGCGTGTTTGCTGATAGTGCGCTGGATCAGGAAGTCGATAAGGTGCTAGGTACAAGATACAGCTACGGCGGTACGACCACTAGCGGATTTGACTGTTCCGGCTTCACCATGTATGTATTTGCTAAACTCGGATTGAAGCTCCCGCATCAATCCGGCTCTCAATTCGACATGGGGACAAGCGTGTCCCGTAAGGATCTGCGCGCTGGCGATTTGGTGTTCTTCAACACATCGGGCCAGGGCATCTCCCACGTCGGCATTTATGTCGGCGATGACAAATTTGCCCATGCCTCGACCAACCGCGGCGTGGTTATCAACCGCCTTGCAGAGGAGTACTACGATCAGCGCTACGTGGGTGCAAAGCGTATCATGAGCGATGATACGTATGAAGAGTCGGCTGGTGAATCATCCTAAGCTATAGAGGCTAATCATCCCTATACATACTGCTTGCCCGTTAAAGGAGCCCTTACCTCTCTTTGACGGGCTTTTTTGATTTCGACTTGGATGTTCGTAAAAGGGTTATCATTTTATATATACGATAGGAGGACTTCACCAATGGATGCAATACCGATTACATTTCACACCGTAGTCATGCGTGAAGAGCATGCGAAAGAAATATGCGCCTGGACCTATCCTCCTCCCTATAATATCTATGGCTTTCTTCCCTGGGAGCAGATGAAAGGGCTTGGGGTCGAGTTTGGCGATCCGGACATTCGCCAGAGGCAGTATATCTCGATTCTGGATGAACGGGAGACCCTGTGGGGGTTTGCCCAGCTGTTTCCGATGCACGAGGTGACACGAATCGGACTTGGCATGCGGCCTGATTGGTGCGGGTGCGGAATGGGTAAACGGTTTATGGGGGCGATTGTCCGGGAAGCCAGGCGGAGGCGGCCTGCCGACGAAATCGACCTTGAGGTGTTGACCTGGAATGAGCGCGCGATCCGCACGTATCAAAAGGCAGGCTTTCATGTCACCGATACGTATGAGCGACTTACACCAACGGGAAATGCCCTTTTCCACTGTATGGTGTATGAGCCCCCGGCAAATGAGGAATAGTAATCTTTGTCTATATGAAAAAGCACAATTTTGTGTACTTTTTATGAAGCTACGCCGTATAGTTGCTTTTTTTGTCACAACTGGCTATGCTGTCTATGGATGTTGGTTTATAATGGAGACAAGTGCAAAAGTGCAGTATACATAGAAGGGACGATATGACGAT
This sequence comes from Paenibacillus sp. ISL-20, assembly GCF_018613005.1. Taxonomy (NCBI): domain Bacteria; kingdom Bacillati; phylum Bacillota; class Bacilli; order Caryophanales; family Paenibacillaceae; genus Paenibacillus; species Paenibacillus sp. ISL-20. Next base: position 15,940 of record NZ_JAGGRD010000069.1, on the reverse strand, counting down.
GCAAAAATGGATCATGAGCGGATTGTTCTTCGTCGCATGTGCGTTGGCTATCGCGCTGATGTTTACGCTCCCAGGTAAGGAACAGGTGGCTCAGGAAGAGAAGCCGACCATGCCGGAAGTGACTCTCGATGCTGCCGCAGCGGAAGCCACAATGAAAGCAAGCTGTATTAGCTGTCACGGCGACCAACTTCAAGGCGGCGCTGGGCCGGCTTTGAATCAAGTAGGCGGGCACATGGATGCGGACGCAATCTTCAACGTTGTAACCAAAGGTCGTAAGGGAATGCCTTCCTTTAAAGATCAACTTAAGCCCGAAGAAATCGCAAACATTGCGCTATACCTTGCTGAGAAAAAATAAATCAGCTTATACGCTAAACACGCTTGCACCTGGAGTTCTTCCCGGTGCAAGCGTGTTTTTACATATTCGGGATCTCTGAGGGGACTAACCGTCCCCCCTTCTATTGTGCCGCCTTGCTATCCTTCGAACGACTCTTCTCATAGGCTTCGTTAAACTGCTGCGCTTCCTTAATATCCACAGCCGTAATGCCACCGTCGTCCCAAGAGGTGAGACGAAGTGTAACGACTTTATAATCTATGGTGATGTAGGGGTGATGTCCGAAAGCTTCTGAAATAGCTGCCACTTCATCAACAAAAGCGATTCCCTTCATGAAGGAGGAGAAGGTATACTTCCGTACAATCCATCTCCCTTGTTCAAATTCCCAACCCTCAAGCTTTTCCAGATGAGCCTCTACTTCTTGCTGCGTATAAAGCATCTTTTATCTTCCTCCCCGAAAAAAACCTATCTTAAAGCCGACTTACACGTAATATGGTCTTTCTGTCATCTATTCTATTCTGCCCTGTATCTGTTGATAACTGGAGTGATTACACAAGAGCCACAAAGGCCAACTCTTCTTCACCAATCAAAATATGTATTCGATGGTTCGTTTGATCATGCATGACCACGCCGCTGCCAACATTAATCACCGGCTCTGTGCCTAGCGCATAGAACAAATCCTCAGCCAGCGCTTCATGAACCTCATTTCTCTCGGCTTTACCCAGATTGCCCCAATCCTCAGCTTCCATTTCAAAGAAGACATAGCTGTCGGTAATTCGTCCGACCGCCTCGGTCAGTTCTGCCAGAATTTCGCCGTAATCTCTTCCGTGTTTAACGCCCATCTCCATCACTCCTTTCCTTGCCGTACTTAGCTTCGTTTCCCTTCCTTCCATTATACCGGAAATTACAACTAAAAAAAAAAGCCCGACCTGACGATAAATAGGATAACGCCCCACAAAGGGGCCCGGTTCTCCATGAGAACCGTTCTGACGAATGGATTCGTTATTTTATTTCTCACGGATGAGGTGTGGTATGGAAATTTCAACAATTATAGGCTTAATAATCGGTATCGTCGCGGTACTGGTGGGCATGGTTCTGAAAGGTGCCTCCCTTCTCGCTTTGTATAATCCGGCAGCCTATATAATCATTCTTGGCGGTACGGCAGCAACTTTATTCATCGGGTTTCCGCTAGTCGAGCTGAAAAAGATTCCGAAGCTGGTCAAGATGACCTTTGTGAAACAGAATCTGATGGACAAAACGGAAATGATCAAGCTGTTTATGGAATGGGCTTCGATCACACGCCGTGAAGGTCTGCTGGCTCTTGAAACCAAAGTCGATGAGATCGATGACACCTTCCTGCGTAATGGGATGCGCATGATCATCGATGGCAACGATCAGGAATTTGTACGTGATGTATTAATGGAAGATATTAATGCCACGGAAGAGCGCCATCGTTCCGGCTCATTGATCTTCTCCCAAGCCGGTATGTATGCACCTTCCCTCGGGGTACTTGGAGCCGTTATCGGTTTGATCGCTGCATTATCCCATATGGAAGATATGGGCGAACTTGCTCATGCCATCGGGGCAGCGTTTATTGCAACCCTGCTCGGTATTTTCACCGGTTATGTCCTCTGTCACCCGATTGCGAATAAACTCAAGCGTCTATCCAAACGTGAGGTTGAAATCCGCCTGATGATGGTAGAAGGCCTGCTGTCCATTCAATCTGGTGTATCCACCATTGCAATCAATCAGAAGCTCTCCGTGTTCCTGACACCGTCCGAACGGGCTGAGCTCAGCGAGAGGGAGGCTGGTGCTAGTGAGCAAAAAGACTAGACACGAGCCGCATGAGGAGCATGCCGACGAATCCTGGCTTCTTCCTTACGCAGACCTACTGACCTTACTTCTGGCCTTGTTCCTGGTGCTATACGCCATGAGTGCGACGGATGCACGTAAATTTCAAGAAATGAGCGAAGCCTTCAGTGTTGCTCTCAGCGGCGGAACCGGTGTGCTGGATTACAGCAAAACGGAATCCAGCGATGTTCCGCCCAATATTAAGGATCATAAAGCGACATCCCCTTCCGTTCCCGCAACAACACCTGACCAACGGCGTGCAGAGCTGATGCGTCAGGAACAACAGGATCTGGAGAAGCTGAAGAAGCAGCTCGATAATTATATTAAAAATAACGGTTTGACCTCGGAGCTCAGCACCAAGTTGAACCACTCCCAGCTTGTCATTACGATACGGGATAACGCCTTGTTCCCTTCCGGCGAAGCCGTTGTGAAGCCGGAAGCCCGTAAACTGGCCAAGGCCATCTCGCAAATGCTTCACAAGTTCCCGGACTATGAAATCATTGTATCCGGCCATACGGATAATGTGCCAATCTCTAACAGCCGCTATCCGTCGAACTGGGATTTAAGCTCGGATCGAGCCTTGCAGTTCATGAAGATTCTGCTTGCCAACTCGGAGCTGGATCCTAAACGATTCATGCCGATCGGTTATGGTGAATACCATCCGATTGCTGATAACAACACCGCTGCTGGGCGAGCGAAGAACCGCAGAGTCGAGGTATCCATTATACGTAAATACCAGGATAGCGCCACCTTTACAAGCGTGAATGAATAACCCAAAAGGGAACGGGTCCCTACAGACTATAACACACAATAAACAACCGATGCATCTGGACTACAGATCCCATCGGTTGTTTTTGTTTAAGATTATAGAAGTATTTTAGCCAGCTACTCGAGCCTGTAGTTCAGCAGCTGACCAAGCTCTTCCTTCTCCTTCTCGTTAAGATCACGCCATGAACCGATGCGTTGACTGCCAAGACGGATATTCATAATCCGGATTCGCTGCAGCTTTCGGACCTCATAACCAAAAGCGCTGCACATTCTGCGGATTTGGCGATTTTTCCCCTCGGTCAGAATGATTCGGAATACGCGCTCGGACATTCGAGTGACCTCACAGGGTAGCGTCATCTCACCCAAAATCTTTACGCCGCTGGACATCCCTCTAAGGAAGGATTCCGTTACCGGGCGATCCACCGTTACAATGTATTCTTTCTCATGTTTCCCCTCTGAGCGAAGGATCTTATTGACGATATCTCCATCATTCGTCAGCAAAATCAGACCCTCAGAGTCCTTATCCAATCGTCCGATAGGAAAAATACGCTCGTTGTGGCCTACAAAGTCTACAATATTGCCCTTAATATGCGGTTCGGTGGTGCTTGTAATCCCGACCGGCTTATTAAGAGCAATATATACATGCTTCTTCTTATCCTGAATCGGCTTTCCCTGGATCCGGACATCGTCGCCTTCCTCAGCCTGGCTTCCCAGGACAGCAACCACGCCATTAATGGTGACCTTTCCGCTCTCCACCAGCTTATCCGCTTCACGACGGGAACAATATCCCGTTTCACTGATAAATTTATTGATTCTCAAGATGCCATCCCCTTATCTGTAACTACTTCTTGCTTAATTCTCAATTGCATTCGGCTGAACCACAGGCAGAACTATACTCACCTTCGTGCCCACACCCACTTCACTCTCGATTTCCATCATACCCCGGTGACCCTGAATAATACGCTGGCTTACCATCAATCCTAGTCCTGTGCCCGTCTCCTTATTCGTAATAAACGGTTCGCCAAGATGCGGCATCAGATCTTCCGGAATGCCCTGCCCTTCATCCCGAATATCGATTTGTACCCATTCGCCCTTCGGCCTTGAAAGCTCAATCCAGATACTGCCGCCATCGGGCATCGCTTCAATCGCATTCTTGAGCAGATTAATAAACACCTGCTTGAGCTGATTCTCCTCACAGTGTACGTAGGTAAGTTCATCAGTAAATTTCAATTTGAACTCGATGCCGTACAAATGGGCTTGGCTGTCGAGGAATGAAATGACATCTCCCATGATGAGTCGTACATCCCTCTCTTGGAAATGAATCGCCTGCGGCTTCGCTAATATCAGAAATTCACTGACAATGAGGTTAATTCGATCCAGCTCCGACAGCATCAGATCAATATGGTCCGGATTAACCTTGTGGGTCTGCTGCTGAAGCTGCAGAAATCCACGGAGAGTCGTTAGCGGATTCCGGATCTCATGAGCAACGCCAGCAGCCAGTTGGCCAACAGTATTGAGTTTCTCCGAACGACGCAGCAGCTCCTCGATCCGATTGCGTTCCGTCACATCCCGAGACACGCTAATCATGGAGGTAACCTCACCGTTCTCGTCGCGCACCAAGGAGGTGCTAATACTGACCTCGATCGTGCTTCCATCTTTGTGAAGACGGATCGTCTCCACCGGAGGAAGCCGTTCTCCGGCCCGCAGGCGACGGATGCGTTCCTTTTCTTCTTCCTCCTTGGCAGGAGGCACAAGTGCAGGCTTCCGTCCAACCACTTCGTGCGCTTTCCAACCATACAATTGCTCAAACGCTTTATTCACACTAATAACCCTTTCATAGGTATCGGTTGTATGAATGGCATCGGCTGTCTGATTAATGACCGACTCCAGATATTCCTTGACAGACTGATTCTCATCGACCATTTGCTTCAACTGGCTCGTATAGTTGCCCAGATTACGTGTCATCGCATTGATTCGACCCGCAAGCTGCCCCAGCTCGTCCCGGCTGCTTACCTCCAGCCTTCGATCAAAGTGACCATCCGACACATCGTTTACTGTCCCCAGGATGGCCTGAATCGGCTTGGTAAAATACCCTGCAACAATATAACTGCCAAATATCACGATTTCCAATAAAACCAATGAGATCGCCACAAGACTTATCATCTGCTCCCTCATCACGGAGGAGATGGCTTCATAATCCATGACGACACTGATGACACTGGTCGGTTTATTTTCGGTTACGATGGGGATGAAGCTTTTTAGCACCTTCTTGTTATTGATAGTACTGACAAACACCACATTATCGCCAGTAGAAACGGCCCTCTTCACAGCTTCCGCATCTTGGTCCAGGCTCCCATAGTCGTAGGTGCCGAATGTAATCGGTCGATTGCGAAGTTTGTGGTGAACATCATCCGTTCCATCTTCTCTCATATATTCATTGCCAAACGTTTCAGGGTTGATGCCTGTTACTTCCAATATTCGCGGATTCGACTTCAAGGTCTCCTTCACAACCGTATCCGGACTTGTAATCTTCACAAAGTCCTTGATATTCGAATTCCTTATGTAGGGATCAATGATATAATTGCGCTTGCTATCGTAATAGTATCCCCATTTATCAATAAATTCCGGATTGGATGTGGAAAACTCAAACGGTCCTGACCAAAAATGTTCGGCACGCTGACCCTCGGTAACGGAGACGACTTTACCATACTGCAACAATTCCAGAAAAGCCGTATGCCAGTACCCCCAGTTCTTTGTTGAAAGGCCGATTTCATCTTGAGTAGAGGAACGGGCAACAACGACATCATCATTCGTCCGGACTAATAATGATATGTGGGTGACGCCGATCTCTTTACTCAATTCCACCAATTGCTGATTGGTTATATTATTAATATCCGGATCCAAAACCTTTGCCACATTGACCGCAGCTACCTTCAGCATATCACCGAATATATTATCCACATATGCAGAACTAAAGCCGGTTTGCTGGACCGTGATGGCAATCTGAGTAGCGGCCATTACCATTTTGGTTTCACTATCCTGCTGCAAATTTTCCTGGGTCGTGTAATAGTTCAGCGTAATGTTGAGCAGAAGAATAAATAATACCGATATGGACATGATCATCGATAATTTCGTCTTAATCGACAAGTGGCATCTTCACCTTTCTGCTGTCACATAGACGACTTGCGAATCTAATATCCTCATGATACCTTGATCACGAACGTTTGAAAAGACAAGCGGCTTTACGGCTATATGGTTTTTTTCCACAATCGCATTGCTATTGAAATAGGGAATCCTTACAATATAAGAGGCCATTCCCGGTAAAAAAACAGCGTATCCACAGATTGCGCACAAATACACAACTTATCTGTGGATAATGTGTATAACTTTGTGTATAACATTTTAATTGTCCACAATTCTGTCCACAACATGTTAACAAACGAATAAATGTTCGTTGAACATTGGGTATAAATACAGGGTTTTAACGGGCTGTGAAAGGAGACTTTAGTTTGATATCAAATTCAATAGACCCACTGGCTGTGGATAACGATAATCATGAACGCTGGATGAGAGAAGCCATCGCGGAAGCACGGAAAGCCGAAGAGCTCGGCGAAGTTCCTATCGGCGCTGTCATCGTGCGGGGTGATGAGGTTATTGGCCGTGGATACAATTTGCGTGAAACGACTTATGATGGGACGGCCCATGCCGAGATGGTGGCTATCCGTGAGGCAAGCAAACATCTTGGAGCATGGCGGCTGCTCGACTGCCGATTGTACGTGACGCTGGAGCCCTGTCCCATGTGTGCGGGTGCTATCGTCCAATCCCGGGTCCCACAGCTGATCTATGGCACTCGCGATCCCAAAGCCGGCTGTGCCGGCACACTGATGAATTTGCTTCAAGAACCGCGTTTTAATCACCGTACTAACGTGATTGAGGGCGTGCTGCAGGAAGAATGCGCATCACTACTCACTCAGTTCTTCCGACGTTTGCGCGGGAAAATATAATCCTTGTAAAGTAATATGTATAGAAACGTAAAAACCCGGCCATGATGGCCGGGTTCTGTTGTCTACGATGAATGATATTAATAAGTGCCCATTTGGCTCATGGATTCCTCAAATTGCTCCATCGTGATGACATCAGCATCTTTTGGAATACCGATTTTGAACTCTTGTTTAGCGTTGATGTTGTTGTATTGGGTGCTACCCTTCACAGCCAACTTCACGTTCTCTTTCGTTTCTGGATCATTGAAATCAACGTTCAACACAACATCCTGATATGCAGGGAAATCCTTTTTATCGATAGCCGTGTTGATGTTGAATGTGTTGATCTTCAGATACTTCTGCATCTCTTCCAAGCCCGCTTTGAATTCGTCTTGGTTAACGTTGGATACTTCAGCTTTAGCAGAGTCGATATCTTCTTGGGTCAGACCGAGCAATTCGCGGTACTCGTCTTTAGCTGCAATGTCAACAACCTTAGGTGCAACCTTGTTTACCATAATATCCAATGCTTCATTCAGGTTATCATTGGTTACAAAGAATTGAACCACTTGTTTGGCATCCACACCTTCTGGAAGGCCAGCATCTTTAACATTGATCTCTTTGAAGTATTTCGCTTGGTCATATTCACTCAGCAAAGCTTCAAGGATTTCGTTTACGAATTTTTGGGATTTCTCGGTATCCAGGCTTTCCGGATTAAATGTTTCACCGGATTGCTCAGCAAGCTCTTTCATATCCATAGCAAGGAACTTACCTACAACGTCCTCTGGGAATGGCAGCATTGGAATGCTTGGAATCTTAACGTAGATTTTCTCTTTCGTCATCACCATATCAATGTTGAAGGACATTGCCATGTCACCCTTCAGATTGATACCCATGTTCATCTCGGTTTGCATTGGATCCGCTTGGTAGATACCGTCCAGCGTAACCTCAGCATTCTTCAACATCGTCATCGCCTGTGTTACGCTTGGATCGCCTTCAACTGCAGGTATGTTAACTTGAAGGTCTTCAATGACAAATTTACTCTTCATTTCGTAGGATGTCATCTTCATCGCGTTCGTAGCAGCATTAGTCATCGCTGCCTTAGGCTCTTCTTTTTTGGCGCAGCCGGAAAGTACAACTGTCACTGTGAGCAGCAGTGTCAGCATGATAGCTGCAAACTTCTTGTTCATTAAAATTTCTCTCCCCTCTAACAGTCAAAAAAATAACAGACCTTCTAATCATAAACCATTTAACCAAAATGAGAAACACTTTCTGGAATATTTACTGAAATTTTATTTCCTTTCTTTTTCCATCCATCTTAAATTTAAACTTCTTAACATGCGAATAAGGTGGGGCCCCAAAATATTACACTTGAACACTAATACGGAAGTTGGACGCAAAAGGTTTCAAATCGAAAAAAAGAACTTCCTGTCGGAATACAGGAAGTTCCCTCGATTCTTGCTTTCTAGCCTCTCCGTATTTGGCTCCTACAGGCTTCTAGCCCTCCGGATTGTAATGTCCATCCTGTTTACGGATCTTCGCTCTGTGCGAGCCTGACAGCGGCTCCTGGCCGCCACGGTCATGATCCTTGCGCTGCTTCGGCTGCTCCTGTGCTTCCGGTACCGGAATCGCCTTTGGTTTGCTCATCTGATAGCCCTCCATTTCATGGATCACAACGATGTCCTACGCCTGTCCTGCCTTTGATGTCCATATCATGAAGGACAGTATGGAAACTGTCTCACTCATTCAATGGAGCTAGTGATGCGTGATTTGCTGCAGCGTTTGGGCACACTCATGAATATGACGCGTATAATCGCCCACCATGCCCTGAATGTTCTCATTACGCTCATCCGTCGTCGCACCCTCACGCTCTACATCGACCAGATCGACCTTCACTTCTCGCGAATCCACATACGTGCATTGAAAATCAAACGAATAATCCTGGCGACCTGCTGCATCAATGTGAATGCGGATGGCGTTCGGATCCCCTTCGTCTGCTGCCACTTCTGCGCGATCTCCCGGCTTTAATATGGTGGACAGCCTTTCCTGCCAGGCATTGACCAGCGTCGACTGATCTACATTAAGTTCTGAGTTCATGTTCACACCTCCCCTTCTCTATAAATTGCGATAACAGGGGATGTTTTATACAGCAGACTCCATAAAGCAGAAACCTACTGCAGAACAGAACAATCAATGCCTTCCTCTAGTAAAAAAGACAATAAAAAAACCGATTCCTTAAAGGAAACGGCTTGCGTTTGATTATGTATGGCGGAGAGGATGGGATTCGAACCCATGTGGGCTTGCACCCTAACGGTTTTCAAGACCGCCCCGTTATGACCGCTTCGGTACCTCTCCACGTGGTAATGATCCATGCAAATGAATCACGTGCAAAAATCATTATACCACAAGTCAACCTACTTTATCAACTCATTTTTTCTGTTCGATGATACTAACATTCCCCATGTACGGGCGAAGTACTTCAGGAATAACTACGGATCCGTCAGCCTGTTGATAGTTCTCCAGAATCGCAGCGACGGTACGGCCTACTGCGAGTCCGGAACCATTCAAGGTGTGGATAAATTCCGGCTTGCTCTTCGGTTCCGGGCGGAAGCGAATGTTGGCACGGCGAGCCTGGAAGTCCCCGATATTCGAACATGAGGAGATTTCACGATATACTCCGCTCTCTGGAAGCCAAACTTCCAGATCGTATGTCTTCATGGATCCAAAGCCCATATCCCCGGTACAGAGAGCCATTACACGATAAGGAAGATTCAACAGCTGGAGCACACGCTCCGCATCCGCCGTCATCTTCTCAAGCTCATCAAACGATGTTTCCGGATGTACAATCTTCACCATCTCAACCTTGTTGAACTGATGCTGACGAATAAGTCCCCGTGTGTCGCGCCCTGCCGCGCCGGCTTCCGAACGGAAACAGGAGCTGTACGCCACGTAATATTTAGGCAGATCCTCACTATTTAAGATTTCCTCGCGATGGTAGTTCGTTACAGGAACCTCAGCGGTTGGGATCAGATAGTAGTCGGTATCGCTAATTTTAAATAAATCCTCTTCGAATTTAGGCAGCTGTCCTGTTCCGTACAAACTGTCCCGGTTGACGATATATGGAGGCAGCATTTCCTCATAGCCGTGTTTGTCGCTGTGCAGATCCATCATGAAACTGATCAAGGCACGCTCAAGGCGAGCACCCAAACCTTTGTAGAACGTAAACCGTGAACCCGTTACCTTCGCACCTGCTTCAAAATCCAAAATACTCAGGTTCTGAGCAAGCTCCCAGTGGGCCTTAGGCTCGAAACCGAAAGCTTTCGGCTCCGCCCAGCGGCGGATTTCCACGTTCTCCTCCTCTGAGGCACCTACCGGCACACTCTCATGAGGGATATTCGGAATCGCCAAAGTAAGCTCGGATATGCTGGCTTCCAGCTCACGAACTTCCTCATCCATCGCTTTAATCTGGTCTGACACTTGGCGCATTTCCAGAATCAAATCATCTGCATTCTCACGATTCTTCTTCAGCTTGGCTACTTCAGCCGACACGGTGTTGCGGCGATTCTTCAAACTTTCGCTTTCCTGCAGCAATTCCCGGCGCCGGGCGTCAAGCTTAGGAAAATCCGCAATCAGATCGAGCGATTTGCCTCGATTCTTCAGCGCTTCTTCTACACGACTGTACTCGCTGCGCAATATTTTTACGTCTAACACGGGAAACCCTCCTAAAGTAAAACATCCATCAAGTATATCGAAGCAGCTGCCCTATATGTTGATAAAAAGCCTTGGGACAGGCTGCATTGTACGTTATTACATACGATACATCTTATTGTATTTCAGCGAAAAAGACAACTTGACTCCCACATACTGCCAAAGAGTCAAGATGTCTTCTACTGTAACTATTACGTCTGTGGTGCCGTAGACCGGGATCGAACCATCTCCACAAAATATTGATGAAGTCGGTAATCATCCGTCAGCTCCGGATGATAGGAAGCTGCGAGCAGATGCCCCTGTCTGGCTGTGACAATCTCATCCTTATAAGTGGACAGGACCTCAACGCCCGCACCCACTTCCAGAATGAGCGGCGCACGGATGAAGACAGCCCGCACCGTTTCTTCGATTCCTTTTACAGGCAAATCGGTCTCGAAGCTTTCACGCTGGCGTCCAAATGCATTTCGCGCCACCGTGATGTCCATCAGCTTCAGATGAGCCTCTTCGTCGCCTTGAATTCGCTCAGCCAGCACGATCAGTCCGGCGCATGTTCCAAATATCGGTTTACCCTGGGCTGAGAACTGACGAATCGCATCCATAAAATCATACTTGCGCATCAGCTTACCGATGGTGGTGCTCTCACCGCCAGGGATGATCAAGCCGTCAATGCCGTCTAACTGCTCGACCTTCTTAATCGGCACCCCCTCGGCACCAGCAAGCGTAATGCTCCGTATATGCTCTACAACGGCACCCTGAAGTGCCAGTACTCCGATCTTCATGTTACCCCTTCTCTCTTACCAGCCTCGATCCTGCATGCGCTCAGCCGGACTAAGCTTGGATATCTCGATGCCTTTCATCGGAGTACCCAGGTTCTTGGATACTTCAGCAATCAATTTATAATCATCATAATGCGTAGTCGCTTCAACAATCGCACGAGCGAACTTCTCAGGGCTGTCCGATTTGAAAATACCGGATCCAACAAAGACGCCGTCAGCGCCTAAATGCATCATCAATGCGGCATCTGCAGGTGTTGCCACGCCGCCAGCTGCAAAGTTAACGACAGGCAGCTTGCCTGTCTCATGAATGCCCTTCAGGAGGTCAAAGGAAACACCGAGGTTCTTCGCTTCCGCATACAGCTCGTCCTTCGACATGTTACGAACTTTACGGATTTGACTGTTGATGAGGCGCATATGGCGAACAGCTTCCACGATATTACCTGTTCCCGGCTCGCCTTTCGTACGGAGCATGGATGCACCTTCACCAATACGACGAAGCGCTTCACCGAGGTCCTTCGCACCGCATACGAACGGGACCGTGAAATCCCATTTATCGATATGGAACACTTCATCCGCCGGTGTCAGCACTTCACTCTCGTCGAGATAATCCACGCCAAGAGATTCAAGCACTTTCGCCTCAACATAATGACCGATACGAGCTTTGGCCATAACTGGAATGGATACAACTTTCATGACTTCCTCAACGATGGTTGGGTCAGCCATCCGTGCTACTCCCCCAGCAGCGCGAATATCGGAAGGAACGCGCTCCAGCGCCATAACTGCCGTTGCACCGGCAGCTTCAGCGATCTTCGCTTGTTCCGCATTCATGACGTCCATAATGACGCCGCCTTTTTGCATTTCCGCCATACCTCTTTTTACAGTTGATGTTCCTGTTTCCATGTCCCCTAGCCTCCCGATTATATGTTGTATCTCATCGCCATTACAGCATTCTCTGGCGATCTAGTCTGTACCTATATAGGTGCATGCTTGCAATGAATCTAACTTGATATTTTACCGCATCAAAATCAAATACACAACCCATTTACTCGGAATTTATCGGCGGTTAGAAAAGATTTTTGATGGAATCAAATAAATCGGCGAAAAAGTCTCCAATCGCCCGCAGGAACAAACTGAACCAGCCTGCCTTCTCAACTTCCTCCGCGGTGATTAGATTTACCGTTTCGGTCTGGGTGTCCTTCATACCTTCTATTTTATATGTGTAGGTCACCGTACCAACCTTCGTATCCTTAGCAACAGGAGCTGTCAAGCTGGAGGAGTCCTGCTTGGCTTCAAAGGTAATGTTCTTGCCTGTTGAGCCTTTGGGTACAACAAAAGTGACTGCTTTATCGGTTACGAGTGCAGCTTCCTTGCCTTTACCCTTCTTTACTTCGACTTTTTCAAAGCCTTGCACGGTTGCACCGGCAGCTTGAGCTTCCTTAACTTCGAAGTTGTCAAAGCCGTAATCAAGGACTTTTTTGGACTCTACAAAACGGGCTCCTTCGGATTTCGTACCCATGACCACACTAATCAGCCGCATGCCATCACGCTCAGCGGTACCCGCGAAGCAATACTTAGCCGCATTGGTATGACCTGTTTTTAAACCATCCAATCCTTCATAAGCATATTTCTTGAAGTTGGTAATATCTTTATTGGCTTCAAGCATCCAGTTGTAGTTGATGATCGGATTCGTATCCCGATCCCGGAATTTGTGGGATTGTATAGCTGTGAATCTTGCAAAATCAGGGTGATCCTCGACGATGAATTTGGCAAGCAAAGCTGTATCCATTGCAGACATAACCGTTTCCTTATCCTCTTCAGGACGATATTTCTTGGGCATATCCGCACGGCTGAGGCCTGTAGAATTGATAAAAAAAGCTGTTTTCAAGCCCATCTTTTTCGCCGTATCATTCATCATGGCAACAAACTCTTCTTCGGAACCAGCCACATGTTCAGCCAATGCTACCGTAGCATCGTTCGCTGAACCAACAGCCATAGCTATGTAGAGTTCTTCCACTGTATGTTGATCGCCTTCAGCCAAAAATATGCGTGATCCTACTGTCTTGGCTGCATTCTCCCCTACAGTGACCACATCATCCCAAGCCAATTCGCCTTGCTTCACTTTCTCTGCCACGATATATTCCGTCATCATCTTCGTCATGCTCGCCGGTGGTAATGCCTCATCAGCATTAACGGATAGTAGGACCTGTCCTGTTGATGGCTCTATCAATACGGCAGAGCTTACATCCAGTCCAAGCTGATCAATCGATGGCACTTTATCCGGCTTCGCATTATTTGTTGTCGCCTTCTCGGTTGTCGCTTTGTCCTCTGTGGCGTTCGTTGTATCCGCTGTTGCCAGCATATTAGGTGCCGCGAGTGAAACCGCAGGCGCAGCAGAGAAACAAAGTATATTAAACAGCATCAAGGATGCCAACGTTCTTTGAATGCGTTGTCGCTTATTCTTCTTTACAGACATGTCTATCAATGGAACTACTCCCCTCTAATTCTCAATAAGTCATTAACTTGTTCTATTCTATCATAGGGGGGGTATCAAAAAAAGACAAGCTAGATGAATTTCATCCAGCCTGTCCAGGAAATAAATAACATATACTATTTATCCTTGTTCTTTCGAATGAATTACAAGGAATAGTTAGGTGCTTCTTTGGTAATTTGGATATCATGCGGATGGCTCTCGCGAAGTCCTGCTCCAGAGATACGGATAAACTGGGTCTCCGTCCGTAGTTCCTCCAGGTTTTGCGTACCACAATAGCCCATGCCGGAGCGCAATCCACCGATCAGCTGATGGATGGTATCTGCCAAAGGCCCTTTGTAAGCAACACGACCCTCGATACCTTCCGGAACCAATTTCTTGTCGTCATCTTGGAAATAACGATCTTTACTGCCTTGTTTCATAGCAGCAAGGGAACCCATACCGCGGTAAGCCTTGAAACGGCGTCCTTGATATATCTCAGCTTCGCCTGGGCTCTCCTCCGTACCGGCAAACATGCTGCCCAGCATAACGGCATTTGCACCAGCTGCGATTGCTTTCGTAATTTCACCTGAGTACTTGATACCGCCATCTGCGATAATCGGGACTCCGTACTCCTTAGCAACCGTTGCACAGTCATAAATTGCTGTGATTTGCGGTACGCCAATCCCAGCAATGACACGGGTCGTACAGATCGATCCCGGCCCAATTCCGACTTTAACGACGGATGCACCGGCTTCGATAAGCTCTCTTGTACCCTCGCCTGTAGCCACGTTACCAGCGATAATCGTCAAATCTGGATACACTTCGCGCAGTTTGCGAACGGAATCAATGATATTGATGTGATGACCGTGGGCAGAGTCAACGGTAATGACGTCTACGCCAGCTTTCACAAGCGCCTCTGCTCTTTCGAAGGTATCCTTGGAGATTCCAATCGCTGCACCTACAAGCAGACGGCCCTGAGCGTCCTTCGCTGCTCTAGGGAACTGAATCGCTTTCTCAATGTCTTTAATGGTGATAAGCCCTTTAAGAACATTATCATCGTCTACCAAAGGCAGTTTCTCAATCTTATGCTTCTGCAAGATCATTTCGGCATCCTGAAGGGTCGTTCCGACCGGAGCTGTCACCAGATTCTCGCTGGTCATCACTTCACTGATTACCGTATTGTAGTCATGAACAAAACGAAGGTCACGATTCGTCAAAATCCCGATCAGCTTATTGTTTTCATCTACGATCGGTACACCGGAAATCCGGTACTTACCCATGAGTTCCTCTGCATCGGATACAAGATGATTAGCATGGAGTGAGAAAGGATTCGTAATAACACCACTTTCCGAACGTTTAACCCGATCTACCTCTTCTGCCTGTTGCTCAACGGTCATATTTTTATGAATAATGCCGATTCCGCCTTCTCTAGCAATGGCAATTGCCAAAGGAGCTTCCGTTACGGTGTCCATCCCAGCACTGATGAGCGGGATGTTTAATTTCACATGCTCGCTCAATTTGGTGCTAACATCCACTTCTTTTGGAAGTACCTCGGATTTTCTAGGAACCAACAAAACATCGTCAAAAGTGAAGCCTTCCTTGCTAAACTTATCTTCCCACACCTGGGTTATTCCTCCTTTTTGTCGTCTTCCTGCGGACTACAACTAACTGTCAGAGCTGGACCGGACGGCATTTTCAAGTATTTTCAGAAATATATTATTGCCATCTTAGCAAAGGGCCCATAGGCTGTCAAGGATTGAAATTCGCCCTTTGCTCGAAGTTCGCAAGTATCCATCCAGCGCGTTATCCTGTCCCTTAGGAATGGACAAACGGACCGGGCTTCTTCTATTAAATGGAGAATCACCCACGTTTAAGCCTAGTCTGCCAATATGCCAATCCCTTAATACATTTCCTAGGGGTTCAATAAATAGCTGTCGTTTAGTATCACCCAACCTGGTACGAGATAGTCTCGATTTCATAAATACATGTTTTTGAATATAGGAAAAGACCGCTATCGATTACTCGATAACGGCCTTTATGGTTTTTCGCTTGGCGACGT